>NZ_JBNNVB010000002.1:170288-444738 GCF_050280325.1 Lysinibacillus sp. NPDC093216
TCGAATACCCGCGGAAGCAAGGCGAATACCCGCGGAAGCAGGGCGAATACTCGCGGAAGAAAGATAATGCTCATTCGAACTAACAGTGCAAACATTCATTGCAGTAATATAAAGTATTAGAAATGCTCATAAATAATATTTAACCAAAAGAGTATGCTCAAATCAGAGCATACTCTTTTTGGGCTAGGGAGGACGTTTGTCATGTTGTGATAATGACATTGAATTTGAAACATTTACCACATTACAATCGTACGATATAGTAATAACTATGCGGTTAATCGAATTCAACAACATTTGAAAAGAAGGTTTTATTATGTATAGCATTGGGAAATTTTCGAATCTGTGCAATGTTCCTATAAAAACTATTCGTTATTATAGTGATATTGGGTTACTTGAGCCATCCTTTATAGACCAAGTGACAGGTTATCGTTATTATGATTACGATAAAATAAACGAGCTGAAGACTATACAGGTACTTAAACATTGCCATTTTTCATTAAACGAAATTGAACAGATTATTAAAGGGAAAAATGATAAGCAAGATTTAGAGATGAGATTAAATGAAAAAGTTCAGGAATTAGAGCATCAACAAGAAGTAATCGCTGAACTAATTCAAAATATTGTCCAAGTGAAAAATTCTATAAGGAACACTGAAACGTTTAATCCAAAGCCAATATTATCAAGTTGTTACATAGAAGAACGACCAAAAACACAGGTGCTTTCCATCCGTGAAAAGATACATATTATTGAAATGGATAAGCTAGTTCAAAAATTATTTGAACGAATCTATGCGTATCAATTTGAGAAAGATGGGGAGCTTGTTGCAATTCTCCACCAACAGGACAGGAACCAAAATATAGCAGATGTTGAACTTCTGTTACCAGTAAAAGCAACTCAACAAGGGGAGTATATTAAAGTAATACCAGAAGGCGAGTATGCTTGTATAAATGTAAAGGGACCGTATTCAGAGTTACATTTTGGCTATAGTCGCTTGCAGGAATGGCTGACTGAGCAATCCCTCCAAGCAGAAGGGACTTTTATGGAGCAGTACATAAAGGGGTTAATACCAACTGAAGTAGTTAATCCAATTAATATTAAACCAAATATTGAGCTACATCCAAATGATTTTTTGACAAAAGTATTTGTGAAACTAAGAAACTAGCTAAACTCTCCAGTAGATGGAGACTTTATTCTGTATTTAGCAAGGTAAGAAATGTCTTGCTACTAAAATATAGAACGGGGTATATCGATGAAAACAAATACAGGACAGTTTGCATTTCTTAAAGGTAGTTCATATGAGATTGGACAATCACAAGCGAGAGAATTTCAAAATAACCCTTTTGCAAAATCGCTATTCTTTACGGAAAAATTAACTTCGGACAAAGCTTACTTTCAAATGCAAGCACAAATAGAGCAGTATTGCCCAGGTTTAAATAAAGAATTAGAAGGCTTTGCAGAAGGCTTTGGCTATGAGCCTGAACAACTAAATTTTTATCAAAATGCGTGGTTAATTCCTGGGGGATGTAGTTTAGGGGCTATTTTACCTGGAAAGATGGTAGATGGTAAAACATATGTTTTAAGAAATTATGATTTATCACCTGATATTTCGGATATGCGCTTATGTACTACTCGTGTTGAAGGGAAATATACTCATACAGGATTTTCTGTTTCAACATTCGGTCGAAGTGAAGGCTTAAATGAGAAGGGGCTATGTGTTGCATATGCATCATGTGGTATGCCAATTGGCAAATATCCTGGTATGAGACCTCCAGTAGTACCTGGGTTACAGTTTATGGTTATTGTTAGAGCCTTATTAGAGAATTGTAAAAATGTCGAAGAAGCAATTTATATGGTTAACAATATGCCAGTAGGAACGAATATGAATTTACTTTTGGCTGATGCAAATGGTGACGCGGCTTTGATTGGAACATATGACGGCATTAAAGAAGTAAAACGTGCAGAACTTGATTATCTTATTGCAACTAACCATGGCCTATTTTCCGCAATACAAGAAATGGAGCCAGGGAAGCTTGAGCATTCTCAATTAAGGTATGATATTTTAGAGGAGAAATTTAAGGAAAGTGGAAAAAGATCTATTGATGAAATCCAAGAACTTCTTTTAACAGAGTTTCCAAGTGGATTATCAGTTCATAATTATAAAGAAAGCTTTGGAACAGTGCATTCAATTTTGTTTAACCTTACTGATTTACAACTGGAATTTTCATTTGGCTCACCATTACAAAATCAGGTCAACAAAATAGACGTTGGTGAGAATTTAGTGAAAACACAAACATCTGTTGAATTTAATAATAAAAGCTATGGAACTGAATTTTGGAAAATAATAAAATCTTAAACAACAAAAAGACCTTTCCTTTGTGAGAGGCCTTTTTGTCGTGTCCGATTGTTAAAAAGAGAAAGAAATAAAACTCGCCAAATTTAACGCTAGGAGTTGACAATTACTAAAGCGTATTAGCTCGATAAACTTTACATATTATCAGTAGAAAAATCACTATGAGTTGAAATTTTACTTTATGGATCAAATATATTCTGGGGGCTGAGCGAGCTATACAGTGGCTATTATTCGTAGTCAATTCTCTTTATAGGACATACTTGTTTATTAACTTAATTCGTTCGTTACTACTTGGATAAATTCATCTCGATATTGTGATTCAAAAATAGTAACACCTTTTTCTCTGGAAAGTTGTTGTAACTTTTGAATCTTTGCTTCATCTTGCTCTATAAAGGCTTTTTCTACATTTTGTAAATCTTGCAAAATATGATGTATAAATGTATCTCCTTCTCTTTTGATATCTATAGCAATAAAGTCAAAAGATAAAAATGTTTTAGTAGGATTGATAATTTTATCAAACAAATAATTTAAAGCTTTAAAAGGGACATAAGGAATTCCTTTCTTATACTCATATTTCTCAATAATAGGTAGAACCTCATCAATAAATCTTTGTATTTTTTCTATATCGTAAAGCTTTGTATCTTCTAAATCATGCTTCTCAATAATCTGTTGTAATTTATCATATTGATTTTGTTCTAAAAGTTGCTTCATATAAAGGAGCTCTTCTTTGAATTTGGATCGCCCTTTTTTACTTAATTGTCGATGATCAATAACAGCGTATTCGATTAGCTCCCAGTCTATCTCTGGACCAAAATGTGGCCCTAAAAAATACTTAAGTTCTTCAAAATCGCTCACTTCAGTAACTCCCTTAATTAGTATTCTATTAATCGTGAAGTAAAAACAATAGAAAATTTCGTCTAACCACTCATCGTGTTAGGGTGGAATACCTTTGTTTTTACTTAATTTCCAATAATTATTTATTTTACATAAAAAATCATTATATAGAAACATATAATTTTATTTCATTTTTTTAAAAAATAAAATGAACCTTTTACAATCCCCATTTGTATAGTCAGTGAACATATAAAAAGGGAGGGTTTATTTTGGAACTTATTGTGAAGGATATTGTGAAAAAATATAATGGTGTGAACGTTTTGGATGGTGTGTCAGCCACATTTAAATTGGGCTATTGTTATTTATTATTAGGTCAGAATGGAGCGGGTAAATCTACTTTATCAAAATGTATAGCTGGAGATGTAAAACCTGATGGTGGTACCATTCTATTCAATGATTCGTCTAAAAATGTACAAGAGCAAGTTGCGTTACAATACCAATTTTTTTCGAGTTATCAGCATCTTAAAATTCGTGAAGTGTTGGCTCTTTTTACTACATTGACGAACAATAAAAATGATTTGGGAGAGCTATATGAAATATTAGGATTGCCAACTTATGACCACATCTTGTTGAAAAATGCATCAGGCGGTCAACGTAAAGCAGTATCCATCTTCCTTTCTTTTTTATTAAATAAACCAATCATCATATTAGATGAGCCGTTTGCTGATTTAGATTTAACAAAGAAAAAACAATTGATGTTTTACTTACAAGATGAAATTCGTCAACGTAACAAAATGATTATTATTATTAGTCATGAGGTGGCAGGGTTAGAACCTTTATTTGATTATGTAGTGATCTTAAAAGAAGGGAAGCTTATTGAAAATAGCACACAGGATGAACTCTATAGAAAATACACTGACGCGAAATTACCTGGAATCGAAGGTATCTACTATGAAGTGACAGGACAAATTTTAGGAGGAAAAGCGGGATGACTAAACAAATTGCAAAAATGTATATGTTAGAAAGTATTCGCAATCCAGGAATGACTATTGGGAATTTATTACCATCCTTTATATTTATGTTTACTTCAGTGATTTGTAAAAATATAGTGACTGGAGATGCGATAGATTTTATGATTAAAGGTCAGTTTTTACCAATTTCAATTTTAATGTTAATTTTCTCATTTGCATTTTCTAGCGCAACAATATATTTGGCAGATATGAAGGCCCATAGAACGTTTCAATGGGTACAGCGAACAGGCGTTAAGCCACACACTTACTATATTGGGATGGGAATCGGTGTTTTTACATTATTAAATATATTTTTAGTGTTACTACTCATTGGCTATTCCTTCATCATTGATATTTCATTTTCATCTTTTTTTATGATTATTTTGATTAGTAATTTTGTTTTACTGGCATTATATCCATTGAGCTTTATATTGGCAGGTCTATTTAAAAATGAGAAAGTAGCTCAAAGCATGTTAACGCCAATTATGATTTTATTCATGTTTTCAGTAACGATGACAACGGTGTTTTTAACACTTGCAGGGAAAAATCCACATGATTATTATATTTTTCTAAGCTGGAATCCAATGCTTTATTTAAATGATAGCTTGCAAGTGTACTTGAATTTAATTAACGAAACATGGCTTCCGCAATATCAATATTGTATAATTTTAGCAGTTATTAGCTTGGCGTTAGCGGTTATTGCCAAAAAAGTATTTAGAATGAGGTAGGTGATTCCTTTGCCAATTGGATTTATTTGGTCATTGGTTGTTAGTGGAATAATGATGATAATAATATTAACGCTTATGATTCCTATGGATAGAAAATATATTGTTCGTGAACATGGAAAAATAAATTATAAAAAAACAACGATTTATTTGCGTTGGAATGTATTTGATTCGCTAACACTTTTTTTATCGGTTTATACAATTTTCTGTGTGCAGGCGTTAAACATATTACTTTTTTGTGGAAGAACAATTGAAAATTCTTATGTGCAATTCTTTACAAATCAATCACAAGTTTGGATCATTATTATAGTAATTTATTTGGTACTACGTATTTCCGTGACATTAAAATCCATTAAGGCTCATTGGGGGGATGAGCTAGATGATGAGTAATGAGGAGTGGATGGAGGCCTATAAAAACGGTGAAGTAGAGGGCTTTGAACAGCTCTATAATCGTTTGTATGAGCCATTGTACTGCTTTTTATTTCGCTATACTCGGGAAGATCAGCTAAGCATTGATATTGTGCAAGATACCTTTGAGCGTTTACAATATATAAAAACAGATTTTGACCAGCAAAAGGGAACGATTAAGGCGTTTTTATTTCAAATTGCTTATCGCTTAATGATTAATAAATTAAATCGGCGTAAAAAATGGCGCACGCTCTTCCCGTTTTTAGTACCGACGTCAAGCCATCGAATGTCTGCTGACGAGAAATTAACGATTCAAGAAGCGATTCTTCGCTTACCGGATAAGCAACGAGCTGTTATTTTGCTCGTTTACTATCATGATTTGCCACAGGAGGAAATTGCACAAATTTTGTCCATTCCACTTGGTACCGTTAAATCGAGGCTACATAACGCGATAAGGACTTTAAAGGAAGAGCTAAAGGAGGATTTCGATGCTTAAGGATGAATTTCAAAAGGAACAATGGTTAAAAGACAGCTTAGATGATGATAAAGTGGAGATTCCCCAGCAGTTGATGAAATATAAGAAAAGTCGCTGGCAACGTTTTCTTCAGTATTTAGCCTCACCAACGAAGGATCCGTTAGAGTCAATATGTACATCTTCAGTTGGCTACACCTCTTTGAAAATAGTGCCCATTGTCGCGGCAGTATTTATTACAATTCTCCAAATTTTATTGCAATAAATTTTATGACTTACGTTAAATAAAACATTTGTAGCTGACGTTTTGCTTTCGCTACAGAAAATAATTGTAACTGCCGTTTCACTTTCAGTACAATTTGCTGAAAGAAGTTAAATTTCTCACTGCCACAATCACCCGGTTGTGGTATTTTTAATGAATAAAATACTATTCATTGCCCATTTTAAGGAAATATTTGGATTATTTGGAGGTAAATGCTTTGAGGGTTTTAAAAATGATTCCACATCCAAACACGATAAAAGGTCAGCTTCATCGAGCACTTGTTTGGATTACTTTTATTATTGGTCTATGTATTTTTATTCCAACGCTTTATATTGAATATCGGCAAACTATTCAACATCAAAATGAAGAGATGACATATTATTTGGATACCCAAACATATTTTTTTGAAAGCTGGTTATCAGAGCGATCCAGTGATATACATACATTAGCTAACTTAGATTTTATAAAGGCCTTTAATTATAAAAAATCACAAGCTTTTTTTCAAGATTTTAAAGAAAAAACAGATTTTACAGACTTAATATTCGTCAATAAAGAGGGCATCGTGCAATTTGATACAGTTACAGAAAATAATACATCTGGTGTTAGTGTGGATGTAAATGATCGTAAGTATTTTCAAATTGCTAAAAAAACGAAACAACCATACATAACAGATATTTTAATAAGTAAAGTTACAAAGCAGCCTATTATTGCATTTGCTTCACCGATTCTTAATGCACAGCAACAATTCAATGGTGTAGTTTTTGGCGCAGTAAATTTAGACACCATCGATCAACTGCTGCAAGAATCCAGAGTGGGCTTTTTAGGTCATGCTTATATTATAGATCAAGAAGGTACTATGCTCTCTGAATTTAACAATAAAAAACAACGATCTTCAGGAAATTATTTAGTTGATAAGCATATCCTAAACGCAGCCTTAAAAAATAAAACAAGCGGTCTCGAGCTTTATAAAGACGCGAATAATAAGTGGATTCTTGCTAAGAGTAAGCCTATAAATGGAGGGAAATGGTTTATCATATCAGAAATTGGTCTGTTAGAGGCCTATAAACCATTAATCAATAGATTTTTATGGATAACCATTTGTTTAGTAGTAGGGTCATTTTTTATGATTAAAATGATGTTACATCTCTCGAAAAGAATTGAAGAACCTATCCAGCAGCTTCTTACAGGTGTTAGAAAGGTAGAACAAGGTTTTTATGAATATCAAATAGATGATCAACAGCTGACGCCATATGCGCAAGAATTTCAGGAGCTTTGTGCGTCCTTCAATGAAATGAGCGACAAGGTGAGAAAAGATACTATTTTGCTAAAAGAATTATCGATTACCTGTCAGTTGACGAAGCTGTATAATCGTCGTTATTTGATTGAACAGGGGGAGCTTGCTTTTCAGAAATGTTTAGAAGAACAAAACCATTGTTCGTGTATAGCGATTGACATTGATTTTTTCAAAAAGGTCAATGATACATATGGACATTTAATCGGTGATGAAGTACTAAAGCACGTCGCAAACACCATTACAAATTCTGTGCGAAGAATCGACATTGTTACAAGGTATGGGGGAGAGGAGTTTGTCATTTTATCTCCAAATACTACGCTAGAGAGTGCAGTGGAAATTGCGGAAAGAGTCCGGCAACATGTTGAAGATCATCCTTATATTGCGGATGATTTTGAAATCAATGTGACAGTGAGTATTGGCATCGCAGGATACGGTCATTCTGAAAATATTTCAACATTTTACGAGCTGCTTGACAAGGCGGATCAAGCACTTTATATTGCAAAGGAAAGCGGTCGAAATCAACTAAGAGTATATGATAATACAGGTATAGTTGATATAGGACAAATGCTTTAAAAATTACATTTGGAAGTGGTTTTTATATGAAGGAAATAATACTTAGTAAATTAAAAGAAATTGAAAATGAGTATCAAGTGAAAATTTTATATGCAGTAGAATCGGGTAGTCGTGCTTGGGGATTTCCTTCTAAAGATAGTGATTATGATGTTCGTTTCATATATATTCATCAACCTCAGTGGTATCTTTCAATAGACCCTCAAGGGATTGGGGCAAAGAGGGATGTTATTGAAGTACCAATCAATGATTTGTTGGATATTAGTGGTTGGGAAATAACAAAAGCATTAAGGCTATTTCGCAAAAGTAATCCACCTCTTTTAGAATGGCTACGAAGCAATATTATTTATGACCAACAATTTTCATTTATTGACAATGTACGATCATTAGAAAAAGAAGTATTTTATCCAAATGCAAGCTTATATCACTATTTAAATATGGCAAAAAACAATTATTGTGAGTATTTACAGGGCTCTGATGTAAAAATAAAAAAATATTTCTATGTCCTCAGACCAATTTTAGCATGTAAATGGATCGAGAAAAACAATACGGTTCCACCAATTGATTTTCAGGAATTGTTAAATGAATCATTTCTGACGGCCCTTTAAAAACGGAAATTCAGCAACTTTTGCAGAGAAAGATGGCAGGTGATGAACTGAATATGGAGCCTCGAATTGAAAGTATTAATGAGTATTTAGATAAAGAAATAATGCATATTGAGACATACTGTAAAAATCTTCATGTTAAAGTCGATGATCCTACACAAAAATTAGATGCGCTATTTAGAAGTACATTGCAAGAAGTGTGGGGTTAATGGTGATAGAAAACTGAATAATATTTTATTGCAAGGTCATACTAAAAAAGGTTTCACTTATGAAATCTATATTGATGAGGAGGATGGCAAATGAGTAGGTTCGAACAATTAGACCCAAAATCTCAAAAAATCCACCGCAACTGGTCAAGGATTAAACGCTCAAAATCTCAAGTAAATGGTGAAACGGAGATTACCCTCCATAACCGTATCTTGAGAAGTGAAGCAAAAGCCCGTCAGTTTTAATCAGCTAGAAAAGTAAGTGTCATCAAGCCCAGAAATTATTCTGGGTTTTTTTATTTTTTTGGAATTATAAAAATGACCAATTATTATTCTATCTTCAATTATTTGTAATTTATCCGATATAGTCTTTAACACAAATAAAGGGGGGAGACATTTTTATTATGAAGATAACGTCCTATACTAATACGGTAAATTTTCTTCAATCAACGAATGTTCAAACTAAGGGGGGGAATTCTCGAACAGTAAAAAAAGAACAGGATGCTGTAACAATCGGAGCGGAAGCACGTAAATTATTCGATAATCAAATTCAATTGCAAGATGTACCAGACGAAATAGCTCAAAAAATAGCTTCAATTTTTAAGGATGGTGGGAAATTAAATTTTGTTGAAAGTGAGGAGCATCAAGCTATTCGTGCGGAACAGCAGGCGCGATTTGACGAAGCGATTGAACATAATGTTCTTGCTATAATTATTCCGCATATTCAAACAAATGAAAAGCTTGTCAATAGTTTAAATGGAGCGAGTCAGCAAGTACTTGATGCTACATACTCAACAATTTCTCAAAACTTTTTAGTGCACGATGTTGGCAATATGACTGAAGAACAACGTCAAGCTATGATTTCACTTGGTTTAGAAAAAGCACAATATATTGCAGATAACTATTTAACAGGGCAACAGGCAAAAGATTATATGGATGCCATGACAACGATTGCAAAATTTGCTGTCAATGGCGTTAAAAACGACGATGGCAAAGTAGTTTATGCGATCGAAAAGGGCCCTTTAGTACATGCACCTGATGATTATATTCATATCGATGATCTTGTGAAAGAAGCCTTCCCTGAAAAATGGCAGAGCTTTAAAGATAAAATAGTAGCAGCTACTGAAAAACAGGATCAAGACGCACTTCTTGAAGCATTCAAAGACTATAACCAACTAGTTAAATCCATTTATACAAATCAATCACATCTAGTACAAAAGAAAATTGAGAATTATAATGACTGGCAAGAAACAGTCAAAAATACAGTGATTTCAAATCATTTTAGTCAGTTAGATAAAACGTCTCTCTCTAATTTTGTTGAAGATATTATGACAAAAAATTCTTGGTTATCAAATGAATTTTTAGCGAAGGACTTAAAAAACTTCCAAAGATATCTGACTAGAAATCATTAAAATAGTCTCCTTGGGGTTCTCTACTTCTCCAAATAAGACTTTACGATAGACAATCGTAATTTCCGTTTATTAAATGAATTATCTAAAAAGGATTCTTAAGTATAAAAGGAGAGTGGGTTAATGATAGAAAAAATCAAAATTAGAGTTGCTTATCAAGAAGATGCTGAAGCCTTGTTGGAAATCCAAAAAGAAGTTTTAGCAGAAGAAACTTACTTAATCACTACAATTGATGAATTTCAGCGAACGATTGATGACCAAAGAGAGTGGATACAAGTGAAATTAGCAAATGAACGAGAAACAATTTTTATTGCACAATATCAAGAAGAAGTAGTTGGTTGGCTTGTATTTCAATCGCCACAAAGAAAACGATTAGCACATACAGGTACCTTTGGCATGATGGTGCTTAATAAATATCGTGGTCTAGGGATTGGCAAGCTCTTAATTGAAAAGTTACTAGAATGGGCAGGGCACAACCCTTATATTGAAAAAATTAGTCTTGGCGTATTTTCAACAAACGAAAGGGCTATTGCGCTCTATAAAAAGATGGGATTTATTGAAGAAGGAAGAAAAATAAATGACATTAAATTACATGACAATGAATATATAGATGATGTTTTAATGTACAGGATGGTATTAAAAAATTGAAAGGGAACTATGCTGACATGAAAAAATATAATTTCACACAAGAATTGGCCAATCAAATTAATAATTATCAATCGATAGATGCTTTTTATACGAAAATCATGAAAACGGTGGAACCTGCAAATATTGGCTTCATCTATATAGAGCCTGGTGGTGTTGTTGGGATGCATGAAGCGCCTGTACCACAGTTATTTATTGTGATTCAGGGTGAAGGATGGGTTTGCGGTGAGGATCAAGAGAAAGTAATGATAAAGTCTGGGGAAGGTGTTCTTTGGCAAACAGGAGAAGCACATGAATCCAGGAGTGATTCAGGCTTAACAGCACTTGTCATTCAATCCGAGCAAATCAATCTTGCATAGATTACATAAAAAATGTGTAACGGAGTAAGTTATAGCTCCGTTACACTAATTTATATTTAAGCCTAGTTTAACTGTTTTTAATAAATGACCATCAAATAACTCATCAAACTCCTTCAATATCTTGAAGCCCTTCGCTTGATAAAAGTTCATGCCAATCGTATTTTCCTTTTCTACACAAACTAAAAGTGATGTTAAATCTGGAAGCATTTTGATCACTTCCTGTAATAGGGCTGTACCAATTCCTTTGCCCTGAGTTTCAGGAAGTAAATATATTGAGTAAAGTTCTGCTTCACCATCTACAACATTTGAAAAATTCGCAAAGCCTACTATTGATTCTTCAAGTAAAGCAACTAAAAATAGACTTTTTTCTAAGCGACTTAGTAACCGATCACTACAATAAGCAGCTTCTAAAAAACGATCTTGAATCTCATTTGGGATAATGCCTTTGTATGTTTGATGCCAACTCTTTTTGGCAATTTCTTGCACAAAAATGATGCCATTCTTTTGCATATGCCGTATAATTGATATCAATACTTTTCACCTGCTATTCCAATTTTTCTATTTATTGTAACATCAAATCACGCGAAAGGGGATGACTTCATGCAAGTTGTTGAAAAGGCATTTGGCTATATTACGAGAGAGCATGAGGGTCAGTTACAAGTGCTAGTATTTGAGCAAAATACAGAAGGAGCAGGAATTCAAATTCCTAAAGGCACGGTAGAGGAAGGTGAAACGCCGCTAGAGGCAGTAACACGAGAGATGTTTGAAGAGACAGGTTTATCCTATTTAGAAGTGAAGGGGTTAATTGCCCAGGATTATTTTAATCATCATTCAGGGCTATTACAAAAACGCTATTTTTATCATTTAACGACAGATGAAAAACGAGATTCTTGGAAGCATTGCCCGACAGGCGTAAACGAAGCAGGCTTTGAATTTTCACTTTACTGGATAACAGATGAACAAGAAGTAACGTTGGCGAAGGGACATGGAGATTATTTATATAGAGTGTTAGCTCGTGTGAACAACTGATTGTTAAGCATAAACATATAGAAGGTACATTTAATGAACAAAACCGCGTTTCCGTAAATAGGAAACGCGGTTGTTTTGTTGTTTATATAGCCTTTGCGGCAATCACTTCCAATGCCTGAGCGAAATCGGCGATCAGATCGTCAACATGCTCAAGTCCCACTGAGAATCGTAATAATCCATCAGTAATACCACGTTTTGCACGCTCCTCAGGCTCCATTGCTGCATGACTCATTTTAGCAGGGTAGGATAAAATCGATTCAACGCCACCAAGAGAGACAGCGAAAACTGGAATTTTCATCGCTTCTACTAGCGCTTTTGCAGCTTCATAGCTTGGTAGGCGGAAGGATAGTACTGCACCTGCACTAGTTGATTGACTATGATGAATCTCATAGCCAGGATGTGTTGCAAGTCCTGGGTAGTATACTTGCTCAACAAGAGAACTTGCGGCTAAAAACTCCGCAATCTTTTGTGCCGATTCAGTAGAACGACTAAATCGCACATCTGTCGTTTTAATATTTTGCAATAGAGTAAAGCAGTCCTGTACACCTAAAATATTGCCAAATGAATTTTGGATAAAGTACAAATCCTGACCAAGCTTCGCGTCAGCTGTTACTGTCAATCCCGCGATAATATCAGAGTGCCCAGATAAAAACTTTGTAGCACTATGAATTACAACATCGACACCTAGCTCAAGTGGACGTTGGTGTAAAGGTGTCATAAACGTATTGTCTAAAAATGTTAAGCAATTATACTGCTTGGCAAGTGCTACTACTCCGCGAATATCAGTGATGCCAAGTGTTGGGTTTGACGGTGTTTCCATATAGAGTAGCTTTGTAGCTGGTGTAATGGCTGCTTCTACTGCCGCTAAATCTGTGAAATCAACGAAAGTGTGGGAAATACCGAAGCGTGGTAATACTTTGGAGACGAAGCGGTATGTTCCACCATAAACATCCTCCGTAATGACAATATGATCTCCCTGAGATAATAGCATTAATGCTGCAGATACAGCAGCAATCCCAGAAGAAAATGCATGGGCACGTACTCCGCCTTCTAGTTCAGATACTGCTTTTTCTAATGCATCCCGCGTAGGGTTGCCAGAACGTGCGTAATCATATTCACCGAATTCATCGATACTCTCCTGATGGAAAGTAGATGATAAATACATAGGCACATTGACTGCACCTTTTTTATTTTCATAGCCGTCACGGACACCTGAGTGAATGAGGCTTGTTTCAATATGCTGCTTCATTTTTAACCTCTTTTCTAAGGATATCAAATACTTGTTTTAAATCCGCAATTAAATCTTCAGCCTCTTCAACGCCAACAGAGAAGCGCAGTAATCGGTCACATACTCCACGTTCAATACGCTCCTCATAAGGCATATCTGCATGTGTTTGAGTAGCAGGATACGTAATAAAGCTTTCAACACCACCAAGGCTTTCAGCAAAAGTTATTAGCTTCAAGTTTCGAAGGAATGGGTCAATCCACTCCGCCCTTTCCAAGCGGAATGAAAGCATGCCACCTTTTCCTGTGTATAGCACGTCTGTTACAAGCTCTTCTTCCTCTAAATATGCGGCAATTGCTTTGGCGTTCGCATCGTGCTGCTTTAATCGAAGATGCATTGTTTTTAATCCACGAATAAGTAACCAGGAATCCATTGCACCTAAAACCATACCGCTACCATTATGAATAAAGCCAATGCGTTCGGCTAATTCAGCACCCTTTGCGACAACTAAACCAGCTAACACATCATTATGTCCGCCAATATATTTAGTAGCCGAATGAATGACAATGTCTGCACCTAATTCGATTGGACGTTGGAAATAGGGTGTATAAAACGTATTGTCGACAATTAACCATGCTCCATGCTTATGAGCTAATTCAGCATATACTTGCAAATCAAATTCCTGCATAAGCGGATTTGTTGGCGTTTCAATAAATAGAGCACGTGTATGATCATTGATTAATGCTTCTACCTGTTCAACTGATTCAAATTTTGAGTAGACAGGCTTAATATTATATGTGTCTTCAAAGAAATTAAAAAGTCGATATGTACCACCATATAAATCATCAGGCACCACTAATTCATCACCAGGCTTAAACAATGATAGAACTAGTTGAATAGCAGCCATCCCAGAGCTACAGGCAAAGCCCGCATCTCCGCCCTCTAAATCTGCAATTCCTTCTTCTAATAGAGCGCGAGTTGGATTTTTTGTACGTGCATAATCAAACCCAGTGGATTCACCGATACCTGTATGTTTGTAAGCTGTCGATAAATGGATAGGTGGGCTGACAGCGCCTGTTCTAGGATCACTTAAATTCCCAAGTTGTACAAGTTTTGTTTCAATACTTCTGCTGTTTGTCATGTCGTCACTCTTTTCTTCATCATAATAAAAGGGGAGTCTATTAAACCTTCTTTTCCCCATATTCTCAATAATTGTTACCAATTTAACATGTATACTAAAGAAGGACAAGATAATTTCAGAAAATTAGCGAGATTATTTATATTAAATCATCTAGGAATAGTAGGAGATAAAGGAGGGAAGAAAAGGTGGAACAGGAATGCTAAAAGATGTTTCTGTATGGCTTATACAGGAATTTGATAAATGAAGCTGAAAATGATTCGAAATTGTCACCTTTATTAGTTGACTATACTAATTTCAGATTTTTCGAACGGAAAAGCCCAATCCTTCAGGTGTGGGATGAGAGTGAGGTCGGATACGGAGTGCTACTAAAAAACTGAAAGGTTTAATTATGAAAAAGCTGAATCTGAAGAAGACTATTCTAAAGTTGCTGTAAGGGTACTGAATCAACTTAAAACATCTGATATATATTGAATTTCTTCTCGATTAAGATCATCTTTATTTTGGAAGTTCCTAAGATTTTTTACTTAAAATTTAACAGAACCTAAAAAGAATCTGTCTATTACCTCGGATAAGTAGTGGTAATTAGACAGATTCTTTTTAAGCTTGTTCTTTTTTTAATAAATCTCGAATTTCTTTTAGAAGCTCTTCTTTAGCATCCAATTCTGGTGCTGGTTCTTCCACAACAGCCTCTTCTTTTTTACGAGTTAGCTTTGTCATAAGTCTTAATGCCATAAATATTGCAAATGCAATTATTAAAAAGTCAAGGATTGACTGTAAAAATTCGCCTAATTTAACTTTCGCATCTCCTGAGCCAAACACAAAGCTCTCTGTTAAATCAATACCACCAGTTAAGACACCGACTAATGGCATTATGATATTTGCAACTAAGGAAGTAACAATTTTACCGAAAGCACCACCAATTACTACTGCTACTGCTAGATCGACAATATTGCCTTTCATAGCAAACTCTTTAAAGTCTTTCCACAAAATAAATTCCTCCTATTATTATCCATATAAAATAGTCGAATTATATTTTACTATATTTTTACCTTCCTTTTCAACTATTAAAGTAGTGGTAATTATATACTGAAAAATCTGCTATAGATTCGAGAATTTTGGTAATATAGAAATAGAATAAAAGATTAGGTGTGACATATGGCGAAAAAAAAGAAGAAAAAACCGATGCTATCGCCTTCCGCTCAATTAGGCATGATAGCTTTATTAATACCAATAGCGATAACTGTTTGTGTTTTCGCTTTTTTTGCATGGAAGGAGCTACAAACGTTACCTATATTTGAAAAATTAGCAAAGCAAAAAGAACTAGAAGAAATCCAACAAAATTTCGATATGAACATTCCTGAGCAATATATTCCCATCTATGTAGCAGCGGAAGAGAAATACGGCGTACCTTGGACTTTACTTGCCGCACATCATCGAATTGAAACACGATTTTCCTCAATGAAATCGCTCGTTTCACCAGCTGGGGCAGAAGGCCCTATGCAATTTATGCCTTGTACTTTTGTCGGCTGGCAACATCCTTCCTGCTCAGGGTTAGGAAAAGGGGATATATCGAAGGCTGAATTAATGAATCCAGAAACCATCAAAAAATATGGAGGATATGGTGTAGATGCAAATGGAGATGGTATAGCAGATCCTTATGATATTGAGGACGCTATATTTAGTGCCGCGAACTATTTATCGAAAAATGGTGCAGCAGATGGTCATATAAAGCAAGCTGTTTTTAAGTACAATCACAGTGATGAATATGTGAAAAAGGTGTTACATTATTTCAATTTGTATAATGACTATCATGATGAGTTAAAGGAAGCAATCGTTTATAAAGAAAAGTAAAATACCATAAAAAATATTGCAATTTGGCAAAGCGTGGGGTTGATTTCCGTTTCGACAGGGCGCTTTGTTGTTGCTGTCGCTACGCTTTCGCACAGAGCAAGCTTCCTGGGGGCGTCCGATGAGCCGCTTTACTCGCTTCAGGTCTCATCTGTGACGCTGATCCCTAAGGAGTCGCCCTGCCTTCACTCCAATCAACCACATCTCCTGGTATGTAATTTAAATTATTTGTAGTTATAAAAAGGAAATTCGATAATGGATATTTTACATGCGAAAAGGGACTCGACAAACTCATGTAAAGCGATGCCACATCAAAATATTTCCTTAATCATTTTATTTTCAAAAATATATGTAAAGAGCCATCAAAAATGATGGCTCTTTATTACATATTTAGGTTGCTTTACGCATACCCTTTAAAATAATGCTTACGATGAAGATCAGCACGACAGCACCGATTAATGCGGGGAATACGTAAAAATTACTAACTCGCCAACCCCAGTTGCCAAGAACCATACTACCGATCCACGAACCGACAACCCCTGCAACAATATTCCCAATGATGCCGCCGGGTACATTTTTACCTAAAATGACGCCAGCTAACCAACCTAATACTCCGCCGATGATTAAATACCAAATGAAGCTAATCATTTTTTTCATCTCCTTAAACTAAGATATAATGGCGATTATTTAGTTATGCCCTGAATGGAGTATATTACGCGTCTTGCTTCTTAGTAATTATTACAAATTCTCAATAAGGTTTTTATCTTCATTCAGCTTATGCTAACGCTTCGATTTTGCATAGACAAAAGTCATTTTCTGACGCTTCATTTTTGCGCAAAAAATATCTGTAAGTATTTTTTTCTGTAGCAAAGAAACTACAATGACGCCAAGGCAAATTGATTAATTAACAAACTGTTGCGCCTAATGTATGTTCAAAATGACGTAATGCCCATTCATGACCTGCAGCATCAAAACTTGCAACACCATCTGCATAAACAACAGTTGAAATGCCCAAATTATAAGCATCAACTGCTGTATGTAAAATACAAATATCAGTACAAACTCCAACTAAATGAATTTCTTTAATTCCTCGCTCATTCAATAAAATCGATAAATTGGTTCCGGCAAATGCGCTATAGCGAGTTTTATCGAGCCACAAAACTTTATCCTTGTGATGGTTATAAATTTCGCCAACTTGCCCAAATAAATGACGTCCTTTAGTGCCGCGAATATTATGTGGAGGAAATAGCTTTGTTTCAGGATGGAACGGATCATCTTCCTCATGTAGATCATTCGCAAAAACGACAAATTCGTTTTCAGTAATAAATTTTTGAATTAAGGATGAAATTTTTCTATCTAACGCTTGACCGGGCTCTCCACAAGTTAGTTTTCCATCAGAAGCGACAAAATCATACGTGTAATCAATGACTAATAAAGCCTTTTTCAACCTTTTCACTCTCCCTATAGGTATAATTTCACTTTTATCATGCCATATTTGGGCCTGTTTGTCAGAAAAATGATTCGATTTTAATATTACGAATAGTTTGAAAATTGATTTTTCTGAGAGTATAATGTGAAAAAAAGGAGAGTGGTCTATATGAATATGACAGCTATGAAGCGTTTAAATCGCCAAGGATTACTGATTGCAGGCTTACATCTGCTAGTATTGTTAAATTTAGCAGCGGATTTCATATTCTCCTCGTAATCTCTTAAAATAATAGAAAGGTGAGTTAAATGCTTGTCCATTATTAAAAACAACCGTGAAGGCAAATTTGATTACATGTCCACGGTTGTTTTTTATTGTCTAAATATAATTTTTAACAAGAATATCAAAGACAAAGTACAAATAAAGGAATGATAGCATGACCTCTAGATTTGATCACGCGTTTCATAAGCTTGAACGTCCATTTGCTTGGTTGGACTTTGATGCATTGGATCACAATATTTCAACCGTACACAATGCTTGTGGAGAGAAAAATATACGTATCGCTACGAAATCAGTTCGTTCTGTGGAGATATTACGTTATTTACAAAAAAGTCTACCCAATGTGACGGGATTTATGACGTTTACAGCGGCGGAAACAATATTTTTACTGCAACAGCATTTTGATGATTTATTACTAGGATATCCGGTGATGGAAGAAGCTGCTGTTCGTCAGTTATTACATTCCGTAAAGGCGGGAAAAACTGTCACTTTTATGGTGGATAAACGGGAACATGTCAATTTTTTGGCGGAGCTAGGGCAAGAGCTAGGCGTTCGTGTGCAAGTATGTATTGATATTAATGTATCCAATGATTTTAAGCTGCTTTATTTTGGTACGAAACGCTCTTCGCTCCATTCACTTGAGTCACTTACACCTTTCCTCGAATATATTAAAAATCAAGCATTTATTGAGGTAGTTGGAGCAATGGGCTATGAGGCTCAAATTGCAGGAGTCGGTAATCGTCCAGCCAATGCTGTTAAAGGAAAACTGATTGAAGTAATGCAATTGCAAGCTAAAAAGCAAGTTACCCAGTTTCGTAGATTAGCAATCGCGCATATTAAAGCATATTTTCCGAGCTTGCACTTTGTAAATGGTGGTGGTTCAGGAAGTATGGCATACACGGCACAACAGAAGGAAGTAACAGAAATTACAGTTGGCTCTGCATTTTATGCACCAGCTTTGTTTGACCAATTTACACATCTACAGCTAGAAAAGGCAGCTGGATTTGCTTTACGTGTAACAAGAAAGCCAGAAAAAAATATTGTTGTTTGTCATGGTGGCGGTTATACGGCGTCTGGGGCAATTAATATTGATCGATTACCAGTATTCTATGAACCTACCTTTTTTTCATATCTTAGCCTAGAAGGAGTAGGAGAAGTTCAAACACCTGTTAAAGTAAAGCGTAAAAAAGTTAATGTAGGGGACACGCTATATTTTCGACATGCGAAGGCTGGTGAACTTTGTGAAAGATTTCAACAACTACATGGGATTAGAGGAGACAAGTATGTAGGAGCTTATTCAACCTATAGGGGGGATGGTCAATGTTTTCTATAGATAAGTGGAAAAATGGTGAGAAGTGGACAAACTGGGCCGGTAATGTCATCTCATTTCCGTCTGAGATGTACTTGCCCCGATCAATTGAAGAGGTTACGGATATCGTGAAGCATGCACGTGAGTCAGGAAAAACGATTCGTGTCACAGGTGCAGCTCACTCTTTTAGCGCTGTGGCAATGCCTGAGCATATAGCACTTTCTTTACATAATATGCGTGGGCTCATAGCTGTGAATGAGGAGAAGCAAGAGGCGACACTTTGGGCCGGAACGTATTTATATGAAATAGGACCATTGCTTGCGAAGCATGGATTTGCCCTTATAAATATGGGGGATATTCAGGAACAGACGATTGCAGGAGCAGTGTCAACGGGTACCCATGGAACAGGTGTAACACTCGGTTCGTTATCCTCTGCCGTAACAAGGTGGGGTTTTGTAGATGGTACAGGTACTTATCGTGAGCATGTGAGAGGAATGGATGATTTATCTGAAGCTTTGCATGTTTCGCTAGGGATGCTGGGTGTGCTTGTAAAAGTAACGATTAAGGTGATACCTCTATATAGCTTACATTATGTGAGCACAAGAGATACGTTAGAAAATGGGCTGGCGATATTTGCTGAAAATATTCGACAGAATCGACATGTTGAGTGGTTTTATTTTCCGGGTAGTGAAACCATTCAAGTGAAGCGTATGAACGCTATAGCGCCTGTTTATCAGAGTAATTGGAATAAGAGAATCGAAACATTGAAACTTCAAATAGTAGAGAACGGTGCTTTTTTTGCTATGTCCGAGCTATGTAAATGGAGACCTTCGTTAAGTGGCGCTATGAGTAAATTTGCAGCAGCCAATGTTGTGGAGGGGGAGAAAACGGGAATAAGCTATGAAATTTATCCGTCTCCACGTAGCGTCAAATTCCAAGAAAGTGAATATGCTATTCCATTAACGCAATTTAAGGCATGTATGGAGGAGATCCACGCAACCTTTAAAAGTGGAATTTTTAATGTACATTTTCCGATAGAATGTAGGACGACAGCGGGAGAAGCAGGTTTTTTAAGTCCTACCCAAGGACAAGAATCAGCGTTTATTGCCTTTCATATGTATAAAGGAATGCAGGAAGAGCCTTATTTTGAATGGGTCCATACGATGATGAAGAAATATAAAGGACGACCGCATTGGGGCAAGCTAAGTCATTTAACTGCTAAATATGTCTACGAGCTATACCCAGATATCGAGAAATTTTTAGCCATTCGAAGTCAATTCGATCCTGATCATGTGTTTTTGACAGGGTACTTTAGAAAATTATTTACATTGTAAGGAAATAGCTATTCACTTACTTTTGAAGGATTTGGAAATATTATTAATGGATTATTAAAAAAATTAAAATTTGAACAAAATGTCAAAATATTCTCCAAAGCGAGATAAAAGTGATACTTAATGAGCATGAAAACGATTTCAAATTTTGTAAATTATTTAAATTGTTCAAACAATTCTAAAAATACTGTTGACTAGACCTTTTTTTCGTACTATGATTACAACAATTTAACACGTTCGTTACAGCAGTTAGTAATCTTCTAAGAGATTAACATATACGCAAACGGAATAGACAGAACATTTCGTATATAGCAACGAACATAGCAATAAAGAGGGGCGTTTAAAATGAGAAGTGACATGATTAAAGTAGGCGTAGATCGTGCGCCGCATCGAAGTCTTTTATATGCAACAGGCAAAGTAAAAGCGAAAGATTTAGGCAAGCCATTTATTGGGGTTTGTAATTCTTATATCGACATTATACCAGGTCACGTTCATTTACGTACATTTGCTGATGTTGTCAAAGAGGCCATTATTGAAGCGGGTGGTATTCCATTCGAATTTAATACAATCGGTGTAGATGATGGCATTGCAATGGGGCACATTGGTATGCGTTATTCTTTACCGAGTCGTGAAATTATCGCAGATTCTGCTGAAACAGTTATTAATGCACACTGGTTCGATGGAGTATTTTATATTCCTAATTGTGACAAAATCACACCGGGAATGTTAATGGCAGCAGTTCGTACTAATGTACCGTCAATTTTCGTATCTGGTGGTCCAATGGAGGCTGGTACTTCTGCTACAGGCAAGCAACTTTCATTAACTTCAGTTTTTGAAGGTGTAGGAGCTCATAAATCAGGCAATATGTCAGCTGAAGAGCTGTTAGATATTGAAAACAATGCATGCCCAACATGTGGTTCATGTTCCGGGATGTTTACTGCAAACTCTATGAACTGCTTAATGGAAATGTTAGGAGTAGCTTTACCAGGTAATGGAACAATCGTCGCTACTTCTGAAGAGCGCCATAAGCTTATTAAAGAAGCTGCTAAACAATTAGTCAGTATGATTAAAGAGGACATCAAACCTCGTGACATTATTACTAAAGAAGCAATTGATGATGCATTTGCACTTGATATGGCGATGGGTGGTTCGACAAATACAGTCCTCCATACATTAGCAATCGCCAATGAAGCTGAAATCGATTATAACATTGAAGATATTAATAAAGTCGCAGAGCGTGTGCCATATCTAGCTAAAATTATGCCTGCTTCAGATATTTCAATGGATGATATTAATAAAGCGGGTGGCGTTAGTGCCATTATTAATGAATTAGCATCTATCCCAGGTGCCATTCACCCAGATCGACCAACAGTTGCTGGAGTAACAATGGGTGAGCTTGTAAAAGATTATCATATTACAAATGCTGAAGTTATCCGTACGAAAGACAATCCGTATAGCCCAGTTGGTGGTTTATCGGTGTTATTTGGTAATATCGCGCCAGATGGTTCTGTTATTAAAGTAGGAGCTGTAGACCCTTCTATTAAAGTATTCAGAGGCGAAGCAATCGTCTTCGAATCACAAGAAGCGGCACAGGAAAATATCGATAACGGGACAGTTAAAGAGGGCCATGTAGTCGTCATTCGCTACGAAGGACCAAAAGGTGGCCCAGGGATGCCTGAAATGCTTGCACCAACGTCCGCGATTCAAGGTCGTGGTCTTGGCACAAAGGTTGCGTTAATCACAGATGGACGTTTCTCAGGCGCATCTCGTGGTATTTCAATCGGACATATTTCACCAGAGGCAGCAGAAGGCGGTCCAATCGCTTTAGTAGAGAACGGTGACATGATCACAATTGATCTACCAAACCGTACTATCAATTTAGAAGTTTCAGATGAATTATTAGCTGAACGTCGTGCAAAACTACCGGAATTTGAACCGAAAATTAAGCGCGGTTGGCTAGCAAGATATTCAAAATTAGTAACAAGCGCCTCTACAGGTGGCGTTATGAAAATTTAAAAAGTTAAAGCGTTGATGAGGTTAAAGGTTCTAGAGCCTTGTATTTACCAGAGAGCCGGTCGTGCTGGAAGCCGGCAATACAACTAGATCCGACATCCCCTCTGAGTGAGCTATTAAACGCGTATTCGCCATTAGATAGCTCCGGGCATAATCGAAAGTGCTCGTTATTAATGAATAAATAATTTATGACACCGTATTGGATGCGAATGATCTCGCATTGGTTCATAAATGCTAATATTTATTCACGAGGTAGCAATTATTTGCTATAAAAAAGGGTGGTACCATGGAAAGTCTTTTTCATCCCTACGTAAGGTAATTCTTTGCGTGTGGAGAAAAAGGCTTTTTATTTTTTTACGGCGTAAGAAAGAGTCTGTTATCTCTTTTCAAGGAGATGATCAGCTTGTAATACTTCAATGATGCGCATTACTAATGTGAAATTGAATGATAAGAAGGAGGCATATTTGATGAGTACGAATGTTTCTATCAATGAGAAAGAAGAATTAGCAACAGTAGCAAAAGTTGAACAAACCTATCAAGCGAAAGATGGTGCTGATGTATTAGTGCAAGCACTGCATGAACAAGGTGTTGAAATTGTTTTTGGTTACCCAGGTGGAGCGGTACTACCAATCTATGATGCGATGTATAAAAATCCGATTCGTCATATTTTAACTAGACATGAACAAGGTGCAATCCATGCAGCGGAAGGTTATGCACGTGTTTCCAATAAAACAGGTGTTGTTATTGCGACAAGCGGTCCGGGGGCAACAAACTTAGTAACTGGTATTGCTGATGCGATGATTGACTCCATCCCATTAGTTGTATTCACAGGTCAAGTTTCAACATCTGTGATTGGGACAGATGCTTTCCAAGAAGCGGATATTATGGGGATTACGACACCAATTACGAAGCACAATTATCAGGTACAGGATGTTAATGATATCCCGCGTATTGTTAAAGAGGCTTTCCATATTGCAAGCACTGGTCGGAAGGGTCCTGTTGTAGTAGATTTCCCGAAAAACGTTTCTCAAATGTTATTTGATGTGGAAAATCCACCACAGGCTCCTGATGAAATATATTTACCGGGTTATCAACCAACATATAAACCGAATTATTTACAAGTTCAAAAGGCCATTCAAGCGATTTCATTGGCCAAAAATCCAGTCATTTTAGCTGGAGCTGGTGTCCTCTTTGCAGACGCAAAAGAAGAGTTAACAGCATTCGCTGAAAAATATCGAATTCCAGTAGCAAACACTCTACTAGGACTTGGTTCAATCCATGGAGAGCATGAATTATTCCTTGGTATGGCAGGAATGCATGGAACCGCAACGTCGAACACAGCTATTACAAAATCAGATTTATTGTTGAATATCGGAGCTCGCTTTGATGACCGTTTAACTGGTAATTTAGCAACATTCGCTCCAAATGCAACAATCATACACATCGATATCGATCCAGCGGAAATTGGAAAAAACGTGCCGACAGATATTCCGATCGTTGCAGATGCTAAAGAAGCATTAAAAGCATTATTGAAAAAGGACTTCGATGGCCCTGATACAACAGAATGGCTAGCGTTCTTAAATAATCATGCAAAAGAATATCCATTATGGTACAGCAAGGAGTCAGCGGACAAAGAAGTTTTACCGCAGGAAGCATTAGAGCTTGTGCATAAAATTACAGAAGGTGACGCGATTGTCACTACAGATGTTGGTCAGCATCAAATGTGGGCTGCACAATATTATCGCTTAAACAATGATCACGGATGGGTAACGTCTGGTGGACTTGGTACGATGGGCTTCGGCTTCCCAGCTGCAATTGGCGCCCAGTTTGCGAAACCAGACAAAAAAGTTGTTTCCATTGTAGGTGATGCAGGATTCCAAATGACTGCACAAGAGCTTTCTATACTACAAGAATTCAACTTACCGGTAAAAGTAGTGATTATAAATAATAGCTGTCTAGGAATGGTACGCCAATGGCAAGAAACATTCTACGAGGAGCGTTATTCATCTTCATTAATGCCGATCCAACCAGATTTTGTTAAATTAGCGGATGCATATGGTCTTAAGGGCTACCGAATTAACACAATCGATGAAGCGGAAAGTATTTTCCGCGAGGCACTACTTTCTGATGAGCCAGTGTTAATTGATTGTCGTGTTAAACAGAGCCAATGTGTTTACCCAATGGTAGCACCAGGTAAAGGCCTACATGAAATGATTGGGGTGAAAAAGAATTGAAACGAGTAATTACAGTAACAGTGATTAACCAAAGCGGTGTATTAAATCGCGTAACAGGCTTACTTATGAAGCGTCAATTTAATATTGAATCAATCACAGTTGGTCATACAGAACAGCCAAACTTTTCGAAAATGACTTTTGTTGTAAACGTTGAGGATGAGCGTAAAATTGAACAGCTAGTGAAGCAGTTATCGAAGCAAATTGATGTGTTAAAGGTCAATGACATTACAGATAAATCAATCGTGCTACGCGAGTTAGCGCTTGTGAAGGTAATTTCACCACCAAACTTACGATTGGAAATGAATTCAATAGTTGAACCATTCCGTCCACAAATTATTGATACAGCGAAAAACGTTGTCACATATCAAGTAGTAGGCGATCCAGATAAGATTGATGCCTTTATTGAACTAATTCGACCTTATGGTATTAAAGAATTAACGCGTACAGGGGCTACTGCATCTGTTCGTGAAACACAAAAAATCTCAAATACGCAGCTCTCTATTTTAAAATAGTTTGCATATAAAATTCACAGCTTAGGATGCGTAGCCCTTGTTGGCTTACTTGCATCCGAGGTTGAAAAAACAAACCCAAAATTAGGAGGAAACAAACAATGGCTACTATGTACTATGAACAAAACATCAACGAGGAAGTATTAAAAGGGAAAAAAATCGCAATCATCGGTTATGGTTCACAAGGTCATGCACATGCATTAAACCTTAAAGAATCAGGATTCGATGTAGTAGTAGGAGTTCGTCCAGGCGGATCATTCGATGCAGCAAAAGCGGATGGAATAGATGTAAAAACTGTTGCTGAAGCAGCGCAAGAAGCAGATGTTATCCAAATTTTACTTCCAGATGAGCGCCAAAAAGCTGTATATGAGGCTGAAATTGCTCCACATCTTGAAGCTGGTAAAGCACTTATGTTTGCACATGGCTTTAACATTCATTTCGGTCAAATTACACCACCAGCAGATGTGGACGTATTCTTAGTTGCGCCGAAAGGTCCAGGACACTTAGTTCGTCGTCAATTCCAAGAAGGTGCTGGGGTACCAGGATTATTCGCAATTCATCAAGATGCAACTGGTCAAGCAAAAGATTTAGCTCTTGCATACGGTAAAGGAATCGGTGCAGCTCGTGGCGGTTTACTTGAAACAACATTCAAAGAAGAAACTGAAACTGATTTATTCGGTGAGCAAGCAGTACTTTGCGGTGGTGCTACACAATTAGTAAAAGCAGGTTTCGAAACATTAGTAGAAGCTGGCTACCAACCAGAATTAGCATACTTTGAAACGCTTCATGAACTAAAATTAATTGTTGACCTAATGTTTGAAGGTGGTATGGCAACAATGCGTTACTCAGTATCGGATACTGCAGAGTGGGGTGACTATGTGGCAGGACCACGTCTTATCGACGACTCTGTAAAAGCTCGTATGAAAGATGTATTAACGGATATTCAAGATGGTACATTCGCTCGCCGTTGGATTCAAGAAAATGAAAACGGTCGTCCAGAATATACAAAATTCAAAGAAGCTGGTGCAAACCACCAAATCGAAGAAGTTGGTGCTAAATTACGTGCTATGATGCCATTCATCAACGAAGGTAAAGAAAAGGTTGTAAGAGAAGTGGCTGCAAGTGCGAAAAATTGATATTTTCGATACAACACTTCGCGACGGCGAACAATCTGCTGGTATTAATCTAAACACAGCAGAGAAGATTGAAATCGCCAAGCAACTAGAGCGCCTAGGAGTGACAATTATTGAAGCAGGTTTTCCTGCTTCGTCACCCGGTGACTTTGAGGCGGTAAATCGTATTGCAGGAACAGTGAAAAACTCGATCGTAACAGGCTTAGCTCGCTGTATACAAAAAGATATCGACACAACTTGGGAAGCCATTAAAGTGGCCGAACAACCACACATTCATATTTTCCTAGCAACATCTCCCATTCATATGGAATACAAACTAAAAAAATCACCTGATCAAGTGGTAGAACAAGCGGTTGAAGCCGTAAAATATGCGAAAAAATTCTTTCCGCTTGTACAATGGTCTGCAGAAGATGCATTTCGCTCAGATCGTGATTTTTTAGTACGTATTATGAATGATGTTGTTGCGGCAGGTGCAACTACCATTAATGTACCTGACACAGTAGGATATGCATCACCACAAGAATATGGTGCATTATTTAAATTCCTACTTGAAAACGTAAAAGGTGCTGATAAGGTAAAATTCTCTGCGCATTGCCATGATGATTTAGGTATGGCAACCGCTAACACGATTGCAGCCATTGAAAATGGTGCCTCACAAGTTGAGGGTACGATTAACGGTATCGGAGAGCGTGCTGGAAATGTAGCGCTTGAAGAAATCGCAGTTGCCCTTCATATCCGTAAAGATATCTACCCTGTAGCAACAGGTATTCATTTACAAGAAATTAAGCGTACATCTCAATTAGTCAGTAAACTTACGAATGTGGTTATTCAGCCGAATAAAGCGATTGTTGGTAAAAACGCATTTGCACACGAATCTGGTATTCACCAAGATGGTGTGTTAAAAAATCCTGAAACGTACGAGATTATTACACCTGCCCTTATTGGTGAAGGGGAGGTACCACTCGTTCTAGGTAAACACTCAGGCCGCGCAGCATTCCGTGACAGAGCGGAAACAATGGGATTCAATCTTTCGGATGAAAAACTAAATAAAGCATTTACTGAATTTAAAAAGCTTGCTGATCGTAAAAAAGAAATTACAGAAGAAGATTTACTAACGCTTCTTACTGAGCAACAAGTTCAAATAGAAGATGTTCCACTCTACGAATT
Organism: Lysinibacillus sp. NPDC093216; assembly: GCF_050280325.1. Classification (NCBI taxonomy): domain Bacteria; kingdom Bacillati; phylum Bacillota; class Bacilli; order Caryophanales; family Bacillaceae; genus Lysinibacillus; species Lysinibacillus sp. NPDC093216. The sequence goes on from NZ_JBNNVB010000002.1 coordinate 198,082, forward strand.
AAAGATGGTACAGGTACAATATGGTACAGAAAATATACCAACAGCAACAGCGATTGTTTTAACACCAGAAGGTTTGGAAAAGACAGTTGTGGCAACAGGTTCTGGCTCAGTTGAAGCTATTTTCAATACGCTTGAGCAACTTGTTCAAGGAGATATTCATGTGGTTGATTATCGAGTTAAGTCTGTTGGTAAGGGACGAGATGCATTAGGAGAAGCTGTGATTAATATTCGATATGATGGCATTTCAACAACCGGACGAAACTCATCACAGGATGTTTTAGAAGCATCGGCAAAAGCTTATTTAAATGCGATTAACCGTCATTTAATACAAGCAAGCCTTCGTACACAGCCTGTAAGTTAATCGATCACCCAGCTTTTTATGAATTTAGTAGATTTAACGGTAGTGAATTGAGTCAGCATCATTCATATCCCAAAGGCAATGTGCCAATTTCGTGTAGTCGTAATATTGATGACCTCACCTATTAATATAGGTGAGAGTCTTACTAAAATAGCGTAGTTCAACGCTATACAAAGAAAGGTGTTTTGACGATGGAGAAAAAAATTACAGTACTTCCTGGTGACGGAATTGGGCCAGAGGTTGTTGCTTCTGCTGTACGTGTATTACAGGTGATTGGTAAGCGATTCAACCATACATTCCATTTAGGTTATGCAACAATCGGAGGCGCTGCCATCGACCAACACAATAATCCACTACCAGATGAAACAATTGAGATGTGTGAAAATAGTGACGCAGTTATACTTGGTGCCGTTGGCGGCCCGAAATGGGATAATAATCCACCTGAATTACGTCCAGAAAAAGGATTACTACGTATTCGCAAACACTTTGACTTATTCGCAAACCTACGTCCAGTAAAGGCGTTCCCGAGTTTACTAGATGCTTCACCATTAAAGCGTGAAGTAGCCGAAAACGTCGATTTAATGATTGTACGTGAATTAACAGGCGGCGTATACTTCGGGGAACCACGTATGCGTACTGAGAATGGCGCGATTGATACAACTGTTTACTCAACTGCAGAAGTTGAGCGTATTGTTGAAAATGCCTTTGAATTAGCACGTTTACGTGGAGGCAAATTATGCTCAGTTGATAAAGCAAATGTACTTGAAACAAGTCGTTTATGGCGAGAAGTTGTTGAAGCGAAGAAAAAAGAGTATCCAGATGTACAGGTGGAGCACAATTTAGTAGACTCAGTTGCGATGAAATTAATTACTAACCCTGGTCATTATGATGTGGTAGTTACTGAAAATATGTTTGGAGATATTTTAAGTGATGAAGCATCTGTTATTACAGGCTCTTTAGGCGTATTACCATCTGCATCCATTCGCGGAGATAATTTTGGTCTATATGAACCAGTACATGGCTCAGCACCAGAAATTGCCGGTCAAGGCGTTGCAAATCCAGCCGCAACCATTCTTTCAGTGGCCATGATGTTACAATATTCATTTGGCTTAAAAGAAGAAGCAGCAGAAATCGAACGTGCTGTAAGTGCAGTATTTGATGATGGCTATTTCACAGCAGATCTTGCGCGTGATGGTAGTCGTATACTATCGACGAATGAATGGACAGATAAAGTCATTAACGAGATTGATACAAGCTTTGTTTCAGAAAGCATTATGACAACATACATTTAAGAAATAGGTGAAGATAATGGGCAAAAATATAATTGAAAAGATTTGGGATAAACATTTGGTTTATCAGGAAGAGGGCAAACCGGACCTGTTATATATTGATCTCCATTTAATTCATGAAGTAACTTCTCCGCAAGCCTTTGAAGGTCTACGAATGAACGGACGTCAAGTGCGTCGCACGGATTTAAGCTTTGCGACAATGGATCATAACGTGCCTACAAAAAATCTACCAACGATTCATGATCCGATTGCGCGTAACCAAATCGAAACGTTAGCTAAAAATGCTGAAGAATTTGGCGTTGAACTTGCGGGAATGGGCCATCCTGACCAAGGAATTGTTCACGTAATTGGACCAGAGCTAGGTTTAACGCAGCCTGGTAAAACGATTGTCTGTGGTGACTCCCATACGTCTACACATGGCGCGTTCGGAGCGATTGCTTTCGGGATTGGTACATCTGAGGTAGAACATGTATTGTCAACACAGACATTATGGCAAAATAAGCCGAAAACAATGGAAATTCGTGTAGAGGGTGAGCTTCCTGTAGGTGTAGCTGCCAAAGATATTATTCTAGCGATTATTTCGAAATTCGGTATCGGTGTCGGCACAGGACATATTGTGGAATTCACTGGAGAGGCTATCCACAAGCTTGCTATGGAAGAACGGATGACAATTTGTAATATGTCAATCGAAGCGGGTGCAAAGGCAGGGCTAATTTCGCCTGACCAAACGACTGTTGACTATATCCGTGGTCGTAAACATGCACCACAAGGAGAAAAGTTTGAGGAAGCAGCAGATTATTGGTTAAGCTTAGCATCCGAAGAAGATGCAACATATGATACAGTTCGTATCATTCAAGCTGAAGAAATTGAGCCAATCATCACTTGGGGAACGAATCCGTCAATGGGTTCAGGTGTTTCAAGTAATGTTCCAACACAGGCCGATTATGAGGATGAGTCAGATAAAGCTGCTCTTCGCAAAGCACTTGCCTACATGGGCTTAGAGGAAGGTCAACCATTAACTTCAATCGATATTCAACACGTATTTATCGGTTCTTGTACAAACTCACGCATCAGTGATTTACGGGCAGCTGCAAATGTCATCGAAGGGCGTAAGGTACATGAAAATGTAACAGCAATCGTTGTGCCAGGCTCATATTCGACGAAAAAACAAGCAGAAGCAGAAGGATTAGATAAAATCTTTACAGCTGCTGGCTTTGAATGGCGTGAGACAGGTTGCTCAATGTGTCTGGCAATGAATGATGATGTAGTACCAGCTGGTGAACGCTGTGCATCAACTTCAAACCGTAACTTTGAAGGACGCCAAGGAGCTGGTTCTCGTACACACTTAGTATCGCCACCAATGGCAGCAGCTGCAGCAATTGCTGGTCACTTTGTAGATGTTCGTGAATTCGTAAAGGAAACTGTGTAATTTCCATTTACACGGAAGGGATGATTGCAAATGGAACCAATTAATATCGTAAACAGTGTGATAACACCACTCGATCGTAAAAATGTCGATACAGACCAAATTATTTCAAAAGAGTTTTTAAAGCGTATTGAGCGTACAGGTTTTGGTCAGTATTTATTTTACCATTGGCGCTTTGATGCAGAGGGCAATGAAATGAAGGATTTTGTATTAAACAAACCTGAATTTAAAGACTCTAAAATTTTAGTAGCTCAAGATAACTTCGGCTGTGGTTCATCTCGTGAACATGCACCGTGGGCAATCTTAGACTATGGCTTCAATGTAGTAATTGCACCATCATTCGCAGATATTTTCCATAATAACTGCTTCAAAAATGGGATTTTACCAATCAAACTAACTGCAGCAGAGTGTGATGAAATTTTAGCAAAAAGCTTAGAAAATCCGTACAAGATGGAAGTCAATTTAGAAGCACAAACAGTAACGGGTGAAGATGGTACAGTTTATAAATTTAGCATCGATCCTTACTATAAAGAAACATTGCTAAATGGTTGGGATGAGATTGCTCTAACCTTTAAATACGAAGAACATATTGCTGCTTACGAAGCACAGCGTATTGTATTTTAATAGATTGAGCGCTGACCTTTTGACTGAAGACATATTAAGTTGTCTTCAGTTTTTTTTGTTGCTTAAAGAAGGGGGGGCTTTGATTGAAGTGGAAATTGCTCAGGTAACAGGGAAACCTCCTAACTCCTATATTGGTAAATGATTATTCCTTACTAAATAACATAGTTCCAATTAAAAACCACTTTAGTTATTTAAATGTTTATTTTCAAAAAACGCAACAAATTGAAGTAATATTTTGATAATATAAAAATAGAGTTACGGGGAATAAATGGAACATTATCCAGATTATTGTCCCAACACTATAAGTTAGGGATGACATTTGTTAAAACATATCTCGTGCATATAAGTTGGGACGGAAATTATCTACACGTTTTCGTGATGAGTCAGTTTATTTAAACATTTACCAGAATACTTTTGTGAAAAGTAATAAAGGGAGGAACTATATAATGAAAATCCTTCGAAAATACAGCTTATTAATTGGAGGCTTAGGTTTTTCAAAATTAGGGGACTGGATTTACCTTGTAGCGCTAAATTTATTTGTATGGCATTTAACACAATCGCCGGCAGCGATGGCTGGAATCTTTATTGTCGGACCAATAGCAAGAGTTTTAACAAGTTAGGTAGCTGGCTCTTTTATTGATCGTATGAATAAACGCAAGTTGATGATTGCAACTGATATTATACGAGGTTTCATTGTTTTTTGTATGCCGTTTATGGAATCAATTTGGCTCATCTATACACTGTTATTTTTAGCGAATATAGCGAGTAGTTTCTTTGGGCCTAGTAGTACATATTATATTACAAAGTTTGTTCCTTCAGAAGATAGACAACGATTCAACGCAATACTTGGCACGTTCAATTCAGGCTCGTTTTTAGTAGGTCCAGCTCTTGCAGGACTCCTCATCATGCTTTTTAATACAACATTTACGATTTGGTTTAACAGCTTTACATTTTTTGTTTGTGCTTTGATCATTTACTTATTACCTGATGTAGATGATGTGAAGGAAACTTCACTGCAACGTATTACTTGGCAAATACTAAAAAATGACTATCTAACTGTAATAGCTTTCATTCGACAAAATTCATTATTTATAATGATTTATTTACTGTTTCAAAGTACATTAATGATTGCTTTTGCGCTTGATTCTCAGGAAACAACATTTATAAAACAAGATTTGGCTTTATCCGATAGCTTATATGGAGCCTTTGTGAGTAGTGCAGGAGCTGGAGCAATTTTAGGTGGAATGGTTGCTGCAAGCTTCGCCAAAAAATGGTCCACTCGGTCATATATGGCTTTTGGTTTGTTCCTGACAATGCTGTTTTATACAGCTTTTTATGCCTCGACATCGAGTATTTTGACATTTGTAAGTTTCGTTTTTTTAGGCTTTTTTATGGCATTTAGTAATACTGGTTATGAAGCGTTTTATCAGCAAAATGTACCACCTGAAATGATGGGGAGATTCGGTAGTATTTCTAGTATTTTTCAAAATATTTTACAAATCTCCTTTACTTTACTATTAGGTCTGTTTGCAGAATTATTTACGCTTCAAATGACTGCAATTGTTTTCGGTATTATCAGTATTTTATTGTCAATCTCATTATATTTTGTGCTATATTCCCCGAAAAACTACATCGGGTTAAAGGAGGAAGTATCATGATTAGCTATAAGGTTCATTGTATTTTTTGTAAGAAAATATTTGAAGTTGTAGAAGGTACAAGGAAATATAAACTATATAAAGAAAATATGGACGGGAAGTTTTCCTGTGAAGATTGTGATAGAAAAATTGAATTAGAGGCAAGGAAAGGTTTATTGGGAAAAATTAATTGAAAATAACCCCATATTTTTCAAATGTAAATGACCTGTCCTTCTATTGTTTTCTCAGTTAAAATGGAAAAATAAGATGGAAGGTAGGTCAAAAGATGATTACAGTTATAGGTAGTATAAATATGGATTTAGTTGTACAAATGGGGGGTTTTCCAAAGCAGGGTGAAACGATTCTTGGTAAAGATTTTCAAACGATTCCAGGAGGAAAAGGGGCTAATCAGGCAATTGCTGCGGCACGTCTTGGAAGTGAAGTCACAATGATCGGCTGTGTAGGCTCCGATAGTTTTGGAGAAACATTGCGCACAGTTTTACAGCAGGAGCATGTTCAAACTGAAGCTATTACAAGCGTTTCGGCACCTACTGGGATTGCTAATATTTTAATCTACAATAATGATAACCGTATTATAGTAGTGCCTGGGGCAAATTATGAACTAATGCCTGCGCATATAGAGGCAGCGAAAGAAATCATTCAAAAAAGTCAAATGGTCATTATGCAGCTAGAAATCCCAGTGGAAACGACTGCTTATGCGATAAAACTTTGTAAAGAAGCGAATGTACCTGTTTTATTAAATCCTGCACCAGCGGCTAATTTTGATGTGCAATGGATGGAGGATATTACCTATATCACACCAAATGAAACGGAGTGTGCCGAAATTTTTGGAGATGATGTTGAGCGAATATTAGAAAAGTATCCTAATAAAATGATTATTACGCAAGGTAGTGATGGCGCACGCTATTTTGATGGTGAATATCCTATTCATGTTCCGGGTTATTTGACGAAAGCGGTAGATACAACAGGTGCAGGTGATACGTTTAACGGTGCACTCGCTTATGCTTTAGTAGAAGGGCAATCATTGGATCAGGCTGTGTATTTTGCAAATATTGCAGCTTCATTATCGGTGGAGGAATTCGGTGCGCAAGGTGGAATGCCAACACTTGGAGCGGTGTACTCACGTATGGCTGGAATTGAAGAATGAAGAAGAAACTAACTCTCTTACGAATTTATAATAATAATTTTTATTTCTTTTAGTCTGAATGAGTAATAATATCTGAGATAGTCTGTTCAATAGCGTAAGATTAATTACCTATTTGTGACACTTATATTTAAGTATATTGTCCTTTTTTGTCGTTATTTCTTAGTACTATGTATTAATAAGTGAATATTTTCATTTATAATAACTTTAGATACATACGAAAAGAGGTTTTGAGGATGACAAATATTGATAATGTGCCGATCGAATATACAGCCTCAGCGAATAATATTTTGCCACAGCTTGTTGATCATTTTCGACAATTACATGGCATTATTGTACAAAATACATATGTAAAAGATACAGCTAAACATTTAAATCGTATCATTCAAGATGCTAACAACGAAACGATGATTCTTATTGTTGGGAAAGAGCGTGTTGGAAAAACAACACTTGTAAATGGACTTTTAGGACGTCAAGTTTTGCCTGTTAGTGATCAGCATCCAACAGGGGTAAATACATTTTTGCGATACGGTGAGCATGAAGAAATAAAGGCGTATTTTTTAGATGGCGTTGTAGCAATATTCGATATGAGCAAGCTAGAATTATTGACAACTAGCGATACTTTTGCATCTCAAATACTACGAGAACATTTAGATTACTTAGAAGTATATTTGAAAAACGATTTATTAAAATCAGTAACAATTATTGATTCTGTTTCATTGGAAGCTGGGGGAGGAGAAATGGCCTACTTCCCAGAAGCATTAATGAACCGTGTTGACGAAATTTTTTGGGTATTACGCTCAGGTTCGATGGCTATTTATCCTGAAATTTTATTGATGGAAACGCTAAAAAACAAAGGTGTTGAGCCCCTTTGTGTCATCAATGCTATCGATTCAAATGAAAATACGCAGACGTTTATTAATGCTGAGAGAGAACGAATTGGACATTTAATAAGTGATTTTGTTGCTATCTCTGCAAGAGAAGCGATTGAAGCTAAACAGACTAATAGTGATGAGCTTTGGGAAAAAAGTCAGTATGAGCAATTAATTTCAGAAATTCATCGAGTTGCAGAAAATAGTGATAAGAAAACGTATGGCATTTTAATTCGCTTCTTGCAATGGCTTGAACGATTCCGCTTCGAATTAACTGTTATTCCACAAAGAGATCCATTCCAATCTGCGGTTGAGAACATTGAAAAGTATGCAGGCGATACACAATACGAATTTTCACGTTATCAACGTGATTTAGCGATTGTGACTGAATATGAGCAAGAATATGAGCAGGTTGCCAATGTATTTAAAAATGTTCAAACATTATACCAACTTTTACAAACCATTTCACAAAATGATTATTTACAGGATGAAATAGTGGAAAGCTTTACAGAAAAGGCTGTTTTTTATCAACAAATGTTACGAGAATATCGTAATATGCATAGCGATTATATACGTGAATATGATCGATTGGATGCCCAGCATAAAAAAATTCACGGAAAAGGTCTTATGAAGGCTATCTTTGGTCAGCATACACAAAATGGATTTTTCAAAGAACGTGTCAGCAAGTTAAATGAGCAGCAAGTTGTTTGTATTGCACAATATGAAAAAGTGCAAGAAGCGGAGGCAATGATGCTTCAGTCCATTAATTCAATACAAAGTTATCTTATGGAGTTAACGAAAAAACGTTTGGTACGTATTGAGCAGAAAGTGCAAGAGCTAAATCACCAACGTTCAAAAGAAAAACGCCAATTAAAGTTATACGCAAATAAATTAAATGAATTTTCTTGTTTAATAGAGGCGCAGGGCTATATTAAAGAAACTATTCAACCATTTTTAATGGACGAACAAATGCCGCTAAAAGAAAAAGATATTGTAATGCTAAAAGAAACGATTAACAGTATCATAAGCATTGACCTGACGAATAATGGTCTACTTGCACGTAGTCAAATGAACAATAAAATGGAGAGCACTGCGATTCCTTTCGATGTTCAGAAAAAATATCCTTTACATACGTTAGCTTTAGCAGAAGTAGATGTAAAATCAAACGATATACCAGAAATACCGAAAAAATTAGATATTCAATATGAAGAATAAACGTTAAAAGAAAATGTTCTAAAATTTATTTATAATTTTAGAACAATTTTTTATGTATTTTCTAGTTTTCTATAAATTGGGATTAATTATATAAAATTGAAACTAAATAAGACGATTTTCGTATAGATAGTAGGAGGGATTAAAATGATTCAAATTAAAGGACGTTTTACTGAAGCGAAAATTTATTCAAAGACAGCCTTACAATCAGCTATCGATCAAATTAAAGAATTGGCAAATCAAGCCTTTATGGAAGGAACAAAAGTACGGATTATGCCAGATTATCACGCAGGGAAGGGTTGTGTTATTGGTACAACGATTCAGCTTCAAAATCGTGTAGTGCCTAATCTTGTAGGCATTGATGTTGGTTGCGGTGTATTTGTAGCTGAGCTAAATGAGACGGATATCGATTTTTCTAAACTTGATGCTACAATTCGAGCACATATACCAAGCGGACAGAATATCCATCAGGAAGTATCTTCTGCACGTCATTTTGTTGAATTCGAGGGGAGACAGTTTGTAGCGAGTGGCTTAAAGGATGACTATACGAATCTATCGCTTGGTACACTTGGGGGAGGCAATCATTTTATAGAGCTTGCAAAAGACGAAGCAGGCACACATTACTTACTTATCCATACTGGGTCGCGTTATGTCGGAGCGAAGGTAGCGAATTGGCATCAAAAAAGAGCCTATGAAACATTACAACGAGAAGATTTAAAAGAAAAAATTGCCGATTTGAAAAATCAGGGGCGCGAAAAAGAAATTCAAGCAATGATTAAAGCTAGTAAAGAGCAAAACCCTATTGTACCAAAAGATTTAGCCTATTTAGAGGGTGAGTATTTCCATGATTATATTCACGATATGAAAATTGCTCAGCAATATGCTCGGATGAATCGTTGGACAATTGCTGAAACAATCTCCAAGCATATGAACTGGCGTTTTAACGAAACGTTCGATACGATCCATAACTATATTGATACAGAAACAATGACGTTAAGAAAAGGAGCCGTTCGAGCAAATAAAGGGGAGAAGCTCGTTATTCCTATGAATATGCGAGATGGCTCACTCATTTGTATCGGGAAAGGGAATGCAGATTGGAATTACTCAGCACCACATGGGGCAGGGCGAATGTATTCTCGCCGTGCAGCAAAAGAAGCACTAAACATGGAAGATTTTAAAGAGATGATGCAAGGTATTTGGACAACATCTGTAAACGAAGAAACATTAGATGAAGCCCCTATGGCATATAAGCCGATGTCAGAAATTACATCTGTTCTCGAGGAAACTGCAGATATATTAAAAGTGATTACACCTGTTTATAATTTTAAAGCTAGCGAAGTAGCTAAGCCTTATGAGCGGAAAAATAAAAATAATTCCTAATAATAGAAAGTGCTTGCATTCGTGGTTATCTATTAACAATATATCTGTAATGATATAAAATAGGCTTACAAAGATGAAGTGGGTGGTTTTTTGGTATCTTCAAAAGATGTGGCAAAGTATGCGGGTGTCTCGCAAACAACGGTTTCAAGAGTGTTAAATACTCCTGAACTCGTAAAGCCGAAGACTGTCGAAAAAGTAATGCAGGCTATTGAGGAATTAAACTATATTCCAAATGATGTTGCTAGATCGCTTGTACAGAAAAAAACAGGCATTATTACTTTGATATCAGGGCCTTTACATAATCCTTTTTTTGTCGATACAACAACTGCAATCGTTAATTATGTTAATGCTCGGGGCTATAAAGTAAATGTTTATTTTGGTACGGAAGATAATTTAGATTCTATTTATAATTCTGTTTTGGAAACCAGGGCTGATGCGATAATTTTATCGTCTATGTTATATGAAGATGACTTATTTTTTAAGCTTGAAAAACGAGGCATACCTTTTATCATGTATAATCGCAAGCATCAAGAAAACAGGTATTTTGTAGAAATTGATAATGTGGAAGCTGGCTATATAGCGACGAATCATATTTTAACTTTAGGTCATCATGACATATGCTGGATTGGCGGTCCACATGAAATAAGTACTTTTTATGAAAGGTACAATGGCTTTAAAAATGCATTAAAGGACAGCGGAATAGGTATAAATACAGTGCCAGCATTTTTTACAAATACTAAAAAAGACGATATTGAACGAATATTTGAAGAAATACTTAAGCTTCCTACGAGACCTACTGCTATTTGTGCCGCAACAGATGCAATTGCTATTGAAATTTTAAACCTTTGCTTAGAGAGGGGCTTTCATGTTCCTAAAGATTTTAATGTTATTGGCATTGATAATGTTGAGCTCAGTAAGCACCATTCAATTGCTTTAACAACAGTAGGTTTAGCATCCGAAAAAAACCTCGGATTTATTGCTATTGAAAAATTATTTGAGGTAATGGAGAAAAAAAGTACTTGCATCCAACAAACAGAATCTGTTAAGCTTTTCCCGAGAAATACAACATGTAAAAAAATAAACTGATGACCTCAGTTTATTTTTTAAAACTTAAAATGGTTACGTATTCATTTTTTTATTTTCAGAAATGAATACGTAACCATTCCGAAAGAGGAGTGAGTCAGGTCTTGAAAAAAAGCTTATTTATTAATGGACAATGGCAAATGACAGATGAATTTATGGAGGTTCAATCCCCCTACTCAAAAGAGGTCATTGCTCAATTTGCGATGGCAACTGAAGATGATGTACAGCGCGCAATTGAAAGTGCTCATTTAGCAGAGTCTGAAATGGCAGCTTTAACGGCATTCCAAAGAGCAGAAATTTTAGAACAATTATCTGAACTATTTGCAGTAAATAGAGATGAGGCAGCTAATATTATCTCATTAGAATCAGCAAAGCCGTTGAAGTATGCGTATGCTGAGATTGATCGAACGATTGAAACTTACAAATTTGCAGCAGAAGAAGCGAAGCGACTATCTGGTGAAATGATTCCGATGGATGCATCTAAAAGTGGAGAGGGTAGATTTGGTTATACAATCCGCGAACCATTAGGCGTTATTGCGGCCATTACACCTTTTAATTTTCCACAAAATTTAGTAGCCCATAAAGTTGGACCAGCATTAGCAGCTGGAAATACGATTGTTTTGAAACCTGCAACACAAACAGCTTTATCTGCTCATTTTCTAGCAAAACTATTGGCACAAACAAACTTACCAGCAGGTGCATTTAACTTAGTAACTGGGCAAGGAAAACTAGTAGGGGATGTATTTTTAGCACATCCAAAAGTAAAAATGATTACATTTACGGGAAGTCCTGCTGTAGGCATTTCTCTTCGTAATCGCGCAGGATTAAAGAAAGTTACATTAGAACTTGGTTCGAATGCTGGTGTTATTGTTGATGAAGGGATTCAACTCGATAAAATCATGGACCGAATTGTTATGGGAGCTTTTTCAAATCAAGGTCAAGTGTGCATCTCCCTACAGCGTATATATGTAAAAGAAAATATAATAGATGTATTTTTAGAAAAACTAAAAGCAAAAATAGAACAGCTAACAATAGGGGACCCACTAGATGTAACAACAGATTTAGCGATGATGATTTCAGAAACTGAGCAACAGCGTGCTGTCACATGGATAGAAGAAGCGGTAGCAGAAGGTGCCGAAGTACTGACGGGTGGTCGTATTGAAAATAATATTTTACTTCCAACAGTATTATTTAATGTATCCTCTCATAGCCGTGTATCTTGTGAGGAAATATTTGCACCTGTTGTAATTGTCAATACTGTTTCTTCAATAGAAGAAGCCATTGATGCTGTCAATGATTCAAATTATGGCTTACAGGCAGGAATATTTACACCTTCAATCGAGATGGCCTTTAAAGCTTCAAAGAAATTACAAGTAGGGGGTGTCATTATAAATGACGTTCCGACATACCGTGTTGACCATATGCCATATGGCGGCATTAAAGAAAGCGGAACCGGTCGAGAAGGAATCAAATATGCAGTTGAGGAAATGACAGAAATGAAGCTAGTGATTTGGAATAACAATTAACTTCTTCAGCGAATGTTTTATGTAGCGAAAGCAAAGAGTCGGCTACAAATGTTTTATGTAGTGAAAGCAAAGCGTCAGCTACAATTACGCCGAGGCACAAATGATTCAGAAATGGAGATGGTTGTAAATGAACATAATCAAACAGCATCCGAAATTGTATGTTATGGATAATGGAACAATGCGAATGGATAAAAACTATATGATTGCCATGCATAACCCTGCAACGATCGATCATCCAAACCAGCCAAATGAATTTGTAGAATTTCCAGTTTATACAGTATTAATTGATCATCCAGAAGGAAAAATATTGTTTGATACAGCTTGTAACCCAAACTCAATGGGACCTGAAGGACGCTGGGGTGAATTTACTCAAAAAGCATTCCCAATTAATATGCCAGAAGAATGCTATTTACATCATCGTTTGGAAGAGTTAAATGTGCGTCCAGAAGATATTAAATATGTTGTTGCTTCACATTTACACTTAGATCATGCAGGCTGTTTAGAACTTTTTACGAATGCAACAATAATTGTGCAGGAAGATGAATTCAATGGAACTTTACAAACATATGCAAGAAATGTAAAAGAAGGTGCATATATTTGGGGTGACATTGATATGTGGATAAAGAACAACTTACAATGGCGCTTAATTAAGCGTGGTGAGGATAATGTGAAGCTTGCAGAAGGAATCCAAGTTTTGAATTTTGGTAGCGGTCATGCATGGGGAATGCTAGGTTTGCATATTAATATGCCAGAAACGGGTGGAATTATTTTAGCTTCAGATACCATTTACACTGCTGAAAGCTTTGGGCCACCTGTCAAGCCACCTGGAATACTATATGATTCTGTTGGTTATAATTCTACGGTTGAACGAATTAGAAGATTAGCAAATGAAACAAATTCACAAGTTTGGTTTGGTCATGATTCTGCCCAATTTAAGTCTTTTAGAAAATCGACAGAAGGTTATTATGAATAGATAGGAGCATAACAATTATGCATAAATTAACTTTTACTCCTGCAAGTTATACAGGCTGGGGTTGTTTGAACCAGTTATTATCAGAAGTAGAAAAATTAAAGGTGAAAAATATTTTAATTATTACTGATCCATTTTTAAAAGAGTTAGGTTTAACAGATAATGTTGAAAAGCCTTTACAAGACAATGGGTACTCTACAACCATTTATACCGATATTGCTCCTGAGCCACCGCTCGCAATTGGTGAAAAACTAGTTGATTTTACAAGAAAGCATCATTTTGATTTAGTCATTGGTCTAGGGGGAGGAAGTGCATTAGACTTAGCGAAACTTGCCGCTGTTTTAGCAACACATGATGGAAAAGTGGCAGATTACTTAAATTTAACGGGAACAAAAACTCTTGAAAATAAAGGGTTACCTAAGATATTAATTCCAACTACATCTGGCACAGGTTCAGAAGTGACAAATATATCCGTACTATCACTTGAAACAACTAAGGATGTTGTTACACATGATTACTTATTAGCAGATGTCTCCATTATAGATCCTGCGTTAACGATTTCCTTACCACCAAAAGTGACCGCTGCTACAGGCGTAGATGCTTTAACACATGCAATAGAGGCTTATGTTTCTATAAATGCCAATGAAGTAACTGATGCACTTGCACTACAAGCCATTAAATTAATTAGTGGCTCTATTCGAACTGCAGTGCATGACTCTCAGAATAAACAGGCTCGTTCGGATATGAGTTATGGCAGTTATTTGGCAGGCTTAGCCTTTTTTAATGCTGGTGTTGCAGGAGTACATGCTTTAGCTTATCCACTTGGTGGCCAGTTCCATATTGCTCATGGAGATTCCAACGCAGTGCTATTACCATATGTAATGGGCTATATTCGTCAAAGTTGCGAAAAACGTATGAAAGATATTTTAGATGCAATGGGTATTTCATCTGCGTATTTATCGCAAGAAGAGGCTTCCTATAAATGTGTAGATGCATTAAAGCAACTTGTTCACGATGTTAATATTCCGTCAACATTAAAAGGATTCAATATACCAGAATTAGCACTGGAACAACTAACTGGTGATGCGACAAAGCAAACAAGAATCTTAGCACGTAGTCCGATGCCGCTTAAGCGAGAAGATATCTATACTATTTATCGAGCTGCATTTGATGGAGAAGTTCGAGAACCTCATCTACTATAATGAATAAAAGAGAAACGTTGATTGCGGGCGTTTCTCTTTTTTTAGACTGTTTTCTCAAAGATTGTTTGGATATTTCTTGAATCGAAAATTTAACTAAAGTCCCTGTTAGTGAAATGACTATATACTTTCAGGTAAATAATGTTTATACATTTCCAATGCATCAGTATGCTCTTTTAATACAGCAATGGTTTTATGGTTTGGTTTTGCAAAAATAATAGAATAATCCTCTTCGTTAAGTTCCTTGTTAATTGAAAAAGCTAATTTTTCTTCATCTAATGAAAATTGAGCATTAACACCTGTTTTGTTTCCGCGAGCATCTAATCGTATCCACTTATTATGGGACTTTAAATAAACAGCATTCAAAGCGTGAATCGAATAGCCTTTTTCTGGAGTATCAAACAACATTAAACGCTGATAACAAAAACCTGTTGGAATTCCTTGCGAGCGTAATAGTGCTGCCAAAAGGTTTGATTTTGCATAGCAAATACCTTGTTTATACTTCAATACATCTGATGCGTGACAAGTAACTTTTTTCCCTTGAATATCCCAAGAATGTGATATTTCATCACGAACAAATTCAAAAGCAATTTTTGTTTTTTCAATTTCTGTTTGAGTTGACTTAAAAAGTTCCTCAATTTTTTCTTTAATAATTGAATTAGAGTAATCAACCACATCTAATTCAATTAAATAATCACCTAAATTTTCAGATTCAAATACAAAACCCATAAACCACCAACCCTTTCTGTTGAATTTTTATTTGTGGTTAAGTATTAATATACAACGAAGATAGGTGGTTAGTATATATTTTTCAACTGACGGTACAGTTTAGTTTAATTAGAAAAATGATATATACCATTGCCGAGGAGATAAAATAGAGGGTAGATTGAATCGAACTATATCTAAGAAAACAAAAAGGTCTGCTTTTATGAAAGCAGACCTTTTGTATATGCTAATGGTATTTATATTATCTTATATCGCTATTATAGCACGCATTGTTTTGAATTATAAGACTATTTATTCTGTTGTACATAATATACCATAATATGGAATGCGAAGGGAGGGGAAGGCAATGATTTTTGATCAGCTTTTATATGAGAGGCCTAACATCGTAAAATTTGAAGAAGTGGTATTTGAACTATTAGGAAAGTTTGACTCTGTAAACTCATTCGAAGAGCAATTTAAGCTAATAGATAAGATTAATTCGCTTAGAAATCATGTTTTAACAATGATGACTATTGCGGAGATAAGAGCACAATTAGATACCTCAGATAAGAATTATCAAGAAGAGCAAAAGTTTATCAATAAAAATTGGCCGGTATATGAAAAAGTTGTAGCGAGTTATTATGAACGCTTAATAAGGTCCACATTTAAAGAACAAATTAAGCAAAAGTATGGAAAACAATTACTGAATCTTGCTGAAATTAATGTAAATACTATTGGTTCATCAGTTATTGATAAATTAAAAAGAGAGAACAATCTTATAAGTGAATATACAAGATTGATGGCAAATGCCAAGATTGAATTTAAAGGAGAAGAGAGAAATCTATCTCAATTAGATAAATTTGTTTCATCTCCAGATAGAATGCTTAGAAAGCAGGCTATTGAAAAAAAATATGAACTATTGGAGCAATACGAAAATAGAATTGATGAACTTTTTGATTCTTTAATTCAAGTAAGAACGCAAATAGCAAAAGAGCTCGGTTACAATTCTTTTGTGGAACTTGGATATGCTAGACTTTCTAGGGTTGACTATGGTCAACAAGAGGTGGCTGATTTTAGAAAAATGATTTTGAAATATATGGTTCCTATATCCGAGAAATTAAGGGAAAAGCAACGGATTCGGATTGGGATTGGGATTGAGAACTTAACCTACTATGATGAAGAAGTGAGGTTTAAAACCGGAGAGGCTATCCTTAAAGGAGATTCTAATTGGATGATAGAAAAATTTAAAACTATTTTCCAACAATTATCTAATCAACCTGGTGAGATTTTCAAGTTAATGCATGAGAATAAATATATGGATTTAACCATTAAAGAAAATAAAGCAAGAGGTGCTTATACTACTTATTTATGTAATGAAAAGATACCATATATCTTTGCAAACTTTAATGGATCAAGAAAGGATGTAAAGGTACTGGCACATGAATTTGGTCATGCATTCCAAATGGCTATTTTTAACCAAAATAACAACATACCAGAATTTATACTTCCCACTAAGGAAGCTTGTGAGATTAGCTCAATTACAATGGAATTTCTTATTTGGCCTTACATGGAAGAAATATTTGGGGATGACGCAATGAATTATAGATATTCACACTTAGAAGATGCTATCTTTGCAATGCCTTATAGGGCTAGTATTGATGAGTTTCAACATTTTATCTATACAAATCCTAACTTATCATCAGTGGAGCGAAAGAAAAAATGGATTGAAATTGAACAAAAATATATGCCATATAAAACTACCTACAATCACTCTTACTTAAAAAAAGGGAACTTTTGGCACCAACAAACTCATTTATTTAAATTTCCATTTTACTATATCGACTATGCAATGGCTCAAATTTGTGCCTTGCAGATTTGGTCAATCGCACAAAAAGATATTTATACTGCTTGGAATGTATATATGGACATATGCAAACAGGGGGGACGTTTATCTTTCCTAGACTTACTT
Source organism: Lysinibacillus sp. NPDC093216 (assembly GCF_050280325.1). Taxonomy (NCBI): domain Bacteria; kingdom Bacillati; phylum Bacillota; class Bacilli; order Caryophanales; family Bacillaceae; genus Lysinibacillus; species Lysinibacillus sp. NPDC093216. Next base: position 215,494 of record NZ_JBNNVB010000002.1, read on the forward strand.
GATCATTCAGGAATCGCCTCACCATTTAAAGAAGAAGCATTTGAAAATATGATAAATTCCATTGATACATGGTTTAGTAAGAATGATTAATTACGACAAAATGCCATTAAAGAATCCCTATATAAAATAATTATAATATCTGATAAAAGTAACAAGTAACTTCTTAGTTAAACGAACGGGGCAGATTAGTTGAAGATAATATCTATATATAACTAATAGCATTTTGTTAATTTTTACATTTTGCTTCCTTATACAAAGATAGTACAATTTCAGTAAGGCTTATATAAACAAGAAGAGTAAGCAATTTTATAAACTTGTGGTGAGAAAATGTATAAAATTAGACATATTAATGTTCCCGTGGAAGGCTCGGATCTATTCGTTACAGCTGAATTCGAAAAGAAAGTTACACTTTGGTCATGGGCTACCAAAAAGAAATTGTCAGAATTTGAAACTATTTTAGATTTTGGTGGGCAAAGAATGTTGTTAATCCCTTTTCCTAGTCCAATTGTAGTTACAGCGGCGTACTCTCGTAAAGGTGTTGCTGCTTACGATGCATTAACTGGAGAAAAATTGTGGCACCGCAAAGATCTTACAAAAGTACAAGATGTTGATAGATTAATAATAGAGGATGAAATAGTTATCGGTTTAGGACGTAGCCAAGGTCCTTATACGATAGTAAATATAAGAGATGGTTCTACTAAGGAACAAATAAGAGGTGTTAGAAGGATCTTTACAGACAACGAGGTTTAAAAAGGTTTGTTGTAAAAGATTCTCAAGATCAACTTATTGATGTTACCAATAATAAAGTTCTATTTAAGGATAAAATCAATCCTAAAAGCGTTGAATTCCTAGATGAACATTTTGTAGTTAACACATATGAAAAAATTGCTTGCTACGACTTTGAGGGTCAAATTGTATGGCAATATAACTGTCCTGAAGGGCATATTTTTCATAATTTAAGTAGGGATGTCAAAGAAGATGAGTGGCTATTTATTCTCTGGAATTGCCAAACTGGGGGACCAAAATCTATTTGTAGAATAAACGATTCTGGAATATTAGTAAGTAATAAAATTCTGGGTAATGTATTTCTATATGAATTCATAAAGCAAGGTGAATTTGTGATCACCTCTGATGGTGAGGTAAGAAATACGGATACACTTAGTGTTGAATGGAAGTTCTGTAATAAACTAATACAAAATAGTTAGTAATATCATTTATATTGCCAATAGGATGAGAATAGTTTTGGTCTAATTTCGTTAGTGCAAAATGTGAAATGTAACACTTAAAATAACGAGTGGTTTAGTTAAATATTCGATTTACGAAATATCAAACATAAAAACAGAGTTGATTCTACACATTTTGTAGATTGACTCTGTTTTTATGTTTTAACAGCAACAATAATTGATTTATTCTATCCCTTGATTCTTTGCATTTCGGAAGTTTTTCTAATAAATTTCATCACCATAGAGAATTTCTGCAACTTGGAACAGAGAATGCAATGACTGTTAGGATAACCCTTGGTATTTGAATAATATATCTCCATCTATAACAAAATTTGACGCTGTTTCAAAAAAGATATATTATACGAGTAAGACAATTGACTTAAATGAAAGGGGTGAGTAAATATGAAAAAATTGCCTGAAGCAGAATTTGAGATTATGAGGATAGTTTGGGAAAGTAATCCTCCAATTACTACAGGTATAATAATGAGAGAAATAGGAAATGAGAAAGGTTGGAAGATCCAAACCGTAGTATCCCTTATGCAAAGATTAACTGAACGTGGATTTCTTCGCAGTGAGAAAAAAGGTAAGGAGAGATTTTATTACCCTATAGTAGAAAAAGATGCCTATCTAAGTTTTGAAACAGAGCATTTTATGAAGCTCTACCATAAAAATTCCTTTATGAATTTAGTGGGGACACTCTATAAATCCGATACTATTTCTAATGAAGATTTAGCTTCATTAATTAAATGGGTGGAAGAAAAGAGGGATTAATATGCACAGTATCATGGTAGGTTTATTCTTTAAATCAGTAGTTATGTCCTTTATTGGACTACTCTTTATAGCTGTAACGCCTTCCCTTTTAAAACGGTACAGTGCTAGATGGCTTTATTATGGCTGGTTCGCTATCCTTGCAGGTTTTATTTTACCATTTTCAATCAATAATATATCGACCCCAGTTTTCAATCTATCAGAATCGGTGCAAGTACCATCTAAAGAACCTGTTCCAACTAACAGTAGTCAGATAACGCTTGTGTCCTCATCTGTAGATACAGTGACAGCACTTTCTGTTTGGCAGATGGTGATGATAATTTGGATTTTAGGAATCGTTGTATTTTTGGCAGTTCATCTTGTAAGACATTATCGTTTTATGTACATGGTGAAAAGATGGGGGCAAACGATAACTGAACCGAAAACCCTTCATTTACTTGAAAAAGTTAAAAGTGAAATGAATATCACTAAGGAAATCGCATTGAAAGAATGTAGCTTTATCCATTCCCCCATGTTAGTGGGATTTACTAAAAATACTATCTGGCTACCTAATAATGCTTATCGAGAAGAAGAACTAAACATGATATTGAAGCATGAGTTAGTTCATTTAAAACGAAAGGATTTATGGTATAAAGCTTTTGTATTGCTGATTAGTAGTATTCATTGGTTCAATCCATTGTTCTATCTATTCGCTAAAGAACTGGACAACCTTTGTGAACACGCTTGTGATGAAGAAGTAGTAAAAAATACTGACATCCAACTTAGAAAAACGTATAGTCAGACGATACTACATGCTGAGAAATTAAAAAGAGGAGAAGGTGTTTTATCTACAAATTTTCTAGGGAGTACACAAATTCTAAAAAAGAGAATACTCTCCATTATGGATATGAGTAAGAAGAAATCCGGAATCGTTGTGATGGCACTATTAATTTTACTTTCAACAGGTGGAATGGCTGTCAGTTCAGCATTTGCTATTTCCAGTAAGCCGTTGAACTATTTAGACGAAACATTTATGAAAGAATCCATTTTAAATGGTGCATCAAGAGGCAACTTTGCATCAGACAAATTTATTATTTACCCAAAGAATATGGGGGATAGAAAAATTGTGCCACCTGAGCCTACTATAAACAAAGAGCTCTATCGTGATGTGTTTTCAGCGGGTGTCATTGGAACTGAAGCAAGATACCGATACCCGATTGAAATTGTGCATAAACAGAATGGACAAAAATATACAACGGTAATTCATATTGAATATGATTATGAGCTACTAGCACCTGTTGAATATGATGAGCTCAATACCCTTATCGAAGCCTATTTGTTGCCTTTTAATGAGTTAAAGTCTATACCATATGCAGATTTCATCACACCAAATTACCTAGAAAATAGATTGAAAGACTATATGCGAGATATTGATACACAGAATACAGACGCACGAGTGGAATTCACATTTCGTTTTGGTGGCTGGGTAACGAACAATGATCATCTGCCTTTCTCAAGTCAGAATCCTATAGGTACTACACCACGATATATGAAGTCTACACCATAGAAATCGTGTTGTATAGCTGAGTGATGTAGGCTTCTCCCTAATATTATTAAGAAACTTAGCATCTCTCGAACTATCACATATTAAGGGATGTGATACCACCTTCGAATCTAAGTAGAAATAGTTAAAAGGTTGTGTTCACCTTGTTCAACTCCCTTGAAAGAACTTAATCATCTTTTATCTTCTATGGTGAAGTGCTAATTTTTGCGCTACATGGGTGGCTAACGGGGTGCTGTAGTTAAATATTCGATTTACGAAATATCAAACATAAAAACAGAGTTGATTCTACACATTTTGTAGATTGACTCTGTTTTTATGTTTTAACAGCAACAATCATTTAAAAGCCTTTTTTAATATTTCTATGAAGTAGTTTTGGATACAGAATTATAATGAAAAATGAAATTTGTTACAATTGATTAAATTGTTGAAAATAAATCGAACGAAATTGGCAGCTCGACTGTCTAATAAGTAGAAGGGAGTGAATGTGATGGATGAACAAGCATTGGTGAAGCGTGCGATAGCTGGGGATGAAGATGCTTTTTTACATCTAATAAAACAATATGAACAGACGATGTACCGTATGGCATTCGCCTACTTAAAAAATGAGCATGATGCCATTGAAGCGGTACAAGAAGCTACATATCGAAGCTTAAAAAAGATACATACCGTAAAAGAACCAGGTTATTTTAGTACGTGGCTTGTCCGAATTTTACTCAATATTTGCCATGATATGCGTGAAAGAAGCAGACGTCTTGATTTCCAGGAAGACATAGAAATCAGCGATAACGCTCCCAATCACGAGCGCTTTGAAATGACAGATATTATTACAAAGCTACCAAAAGAGCAGCAAGAGCTTATTTTTCTAAAATATTTTCAAGATTATAAAAATCGAGATATTGCTATGTTACAAAATATTCCAGAAGGAACTGTGAAGTCAAGGTTACATGCGGCATTGAAAAGACTTAAACTATATTTTACGGAGAAGGGAGAGCTATAGATGAAACAGGTAGAAAAGCATGACTATGATATTTTTGTCAAAGAACTAGCGAAAATTGACATACCACATGAGCAATTAGAAGAGTCGCGTAGGAACAGTGTCATACGCTTCCAAAAAGAAAAGCGTAATCGACAACGTACATGGAAAAGCATTGTTGTTACTTGTGCATTATTGTTACTTTTTGTAACGTCTATTCGTGTATCTCCAGCTTTTGCTAGTGCCATCGCAAAAATCCCAGGCTTTGCTCCATTAGTTGAGATGATTACGTATGATAAAGGGGTCAAAGATATACTCCATAATAACTATTATGAGGATCTAGGACTGTCACAAACGAAAAATGGTTTATCATTTACACTTCAAGGAGTTATTGCTGATGAAACAGGTATGATTTTGCCTTATACATTTTCAGCGCCGTTCGATGTTCATGATTTAGAGACTAAGAAAATGGAGCTCCGTCTAAATGGTGAGGTATTACCCGCTGGAATAAGTTATAGCTGGTATAGAGAAAAAGAAACATCTTTAATTGAAGATAAATTTGAGTTTTCATTTGAAAATCCTATAAATTATGACAATGCTAATTTTGAATTATATATCCAATTTGCAGATGAAAAACAAACAGAGTTTACGATTCCATTCTCACTTAAAAAGCCAATAGCGAAAACGAAGTCCTATGAATTGAATGAAAAAATGAGCTTTGAAGGACAGCAAATCACCATCAAGTCTGTCTCTATTTCACCGCTCCGTACAGGTGTTACAATCGCTCTCGATCCACATAATGATCAGCGAATTTTAGGATTTGATGATATTCGTCTATTGGATGAAAAAGGGGAGGAATGGACGACAATCAATAATGGCTTAACAGCTACAGGTAATCTAATAGATGGCGAAGAAACATTCTTTATGCAAAGTAATTATTTTAGGGAGCCTAAAAAGTTAACATTATCCATTGGAAAAGTAAAAGCATTGCCAAAAGGTCAGGATTTTATCGAGGTAGATTTTAATCAAAAGAAAGTGCTTTCCAAACCACCTCTCTCTGGCTTAAAAGTTCAAGTTAATAAGCACATGGTAACAATAAATGTTCCAACTTCTTATGAAAATAAAAATATCAGTTTACTTGGTACAGCAATAGATGCAAATGGTGAAACAGTTTATAGTAATTCAGGAAGTTATCATAGACCTGATGATTATGTAATTGAACAAACAGAAACATATGATATAAAGGGAGTTGCCAATCCAGTCCGCATCTATTTCTCACATTATGAAAATTTTTTAGATGGAACTCAAACGGTTGATATTCCATTGAAATAGTCAAACAAAAAAGAATCTGCTCATACAGATTCTTTTTGTTTACATTAAATTTTAAGCTTCAGCATCTGGTGTAAATGAACGTGTCGCTAATTCAGCGTCAAGCATAAAGATTGCGTTAGAATCATTTTCTATGCGTTCAATTTTACGGATTAACGTGTCGAATGTTGATTCTTCTTCCACTTGCTCGTCAATGAACCATTTTAAGAAAGCCATTGTTGCATGCTCGCGTTCGTCTAAAGCGATATCCGATAAATTATAAATACGGCGAGTCACTTCTTTCTCGTGTGAAAGGGCAGTTTTGAAGGCATGTAAAATAGACTCGAAATGATTATCTGGGCTATCGAAGCCTTGGATTGTTGCACGGTAGCCCATATCACTTAGGAAATTATAAAATTTCATCGCATGGAAGCGCTCTTCTTCAGCCTGTACTAAAAAGAAGTTGGCAAAACCATCGTAATCTTGATCTGTGCAATATGCCGCCATCGCCATATAAGCATGCGCAGAGTAAAATTCAAAATTCATTTGTTCGTTTAGTGCTGTGTGTAGTTTTTCAGATAACATAAAAGTTTTCCTCCCTTTGCAGTAAATACCTGCTGCTATTCTTATAGTATACAGCGAAAAAAGGCAATGTTGCAAAACTTAATTGATGTTTATTCTCAATTAGGGAATTTAATCAAATATTTTTTTTATGCGCCAAATTACTTCTAAAAGATTGATAAATAAATTAATGAAATCTAAATAAAGATTTAAAGCCATCCCAACGACCTCAGCATCTGAAACGTGATTATGTCGGATTTGGTTAAAGTCATAAACAGTATAGAGACTAAAAAGTAGTACAGTAATTCCTGCAATAATTAATCCGACCATATTGCTAACCGGTATAAACATAGAGATTAATGAAAATACAATAACGACGATTAATACGGTGAATAAATAGCTTCCCCAATTGGAAATGTCTTTATTCATCATCATACCAATCAGTGCTAACACAATAAAAATAGCTACAGTCGCTACGAAAACAAGTAAAACAAGCTGTTGTCCTAGCTCCGCAATGTAAAATTGTGTTGTCCAAAATAGTAAAATTCCCATTAAAAAGGGGATTGTATACATAATGGAATTAGCAAGCTTCAGGTTTCGTACAAAGATGACAATGATCAGAAGTACAAGCGCAATAATGGATATTGGCATGACAATTGCAGGAGGTAATAATGTTGCTATGTACATTCCGACAACTGTTAATACCCACATAAAAGCAAAGTGTTTTAAGATTTTATTTAAGTTTTGATTTTTAGCATACGCCATATAGAAAAGTCCTTTCTTTTGTAAAATAACTTTTATATAGTAACATACGAATCAACATTGAAAAAGATTCAATCATAAAAAATATGTATTATTATCATAATGTGGTGCTCACTGGGTACCAAGTATCCTGGTTTGGTGAGACAAACAATACCCGGCCTTCGCTAGGACCGGGTAATATTTTTGGGCATTATTTTACATTTTTTCTTTGGTTTTTCACACCAACTAAATAACCACCAAGGGCAATTGCAACTAAGACAATCCAGAAAATGGCCTTCCAAAGTGTTGAGTGTGGAAATTCATGTGGAATTATACCTAGTTTTTCGTGTGCTAATGTTAGAACAGCCAGCTTTACACCAACCCAACCAACGATTAAGAAGGCAGCTGTTTCAAGTGATGGAAATTGATCGAGTATTTTCACGAACCAACGAGCAGCAAAACGCATCATAATAACACCGATAATACCACCTAAAAACATCACGGCGAATTGCCCGGCATTAATGCCGCCAACATCGAAATTTCCGATATGAGGTAGTGTAACTGCAATGGCGACAGCAGCTAATATTGAATCTATGGCAAAGGCAATGTCAGCAAACTCAACCTTCAGTACGGTCATCCAGAAACCAGATTGTTTTTTATTCTCATGAATTTCCTCGGGATTTTGTTTGGCTTTTCGGGAATCATAAATATGCTTCGTCGACATAAATAATAAATAGGCAGCACCTAGAGCTTGAATTTGCCAAAAGTTAACGAGCGTTGTAATAAGAAATAGTGCCGCAAAGCGAAAAACAAATGCTCCCACTAAACCATATAGCAGTGCTTTTTGCTGTTGATTTTTTGGTAAATGCTTAACCATAACGGCCATAACAACGGCATTGTCTGCAGCTAATAAACCTTCCAGTACAATTAATACGATGAGGACCCATGCGTATTCTAGTAAAATTGCCTCCAAGTGTATTTCCTCCTTTATACTTTGAACAGAAATGAATAAACTGCCTTTAACGTATTCTTTGCTTTTTTAGGCAAAATAAAAAGACCCATGCCTAAAAAATAGGCAAAGGTCTTGCTAAGCTGATTAATTGGTTGTTGCACAGAATATCTGTACGCCAAGATATGCCTTCACACCCGATGGTAATAACCATGTAATGACGAATGTGAAATCAGATGCTTTGTTCACATCTGCTAGCTACTCCCCTTTGACATAATTGTCAAAAGCTATTCAATTCTTTATACATGAATTATAGCATGCTGATCACCAATTGCAAATCAAAATGTAAAGCTATGTTAAAAGTTCGGAAAGTTGTTGCTAGGAAAAGCTATTCTACAGTATTCTATTTAAATGATTTTTTGAGGATTGGATAAAAATAAGCATTCAGTATATAAATAACTATAAAGACAATAGCGCAGGATATTTCAAAGGGGATATATATAAACAAAAAGAGGAAGTTATTTGATACATTATCTCATCACCATAACATGTGGTTGATTTCCGTTCCGACTGGGCAATGGGGGTGTCCGGTTCTGAGCCGTTTCACTCGCTGCAAAGTTTCCGGGCTAGTGCGATATTGATCACTCAGTCGTGTGTTGTTGTTGCTGTCGCTGCGCTTTCGCACAAATCAATTGCCACAGGACGTGGCGCTCTTTAGACTGAGTTCCTCTATAATCGGTAGGTGTTTGAATAACCACTGAAAAGGAACTACATCCACATTCATCTTACCACCTTTGGGAGTTTTCTACTGAATGAAGATAATTGGAAAATGTTTTAACAAATATATTCCGCAATTTTTGGTGATGAGTCGATAAATTAAAATATCCTCTTAAATAGTTATGTACATTTAAGGGGATATTTTTAGTTTAATCATTAAATGTTCCCGTAAATGTTTTACGGCCAGAATTTACTTGGTTAACGTCTATTTCTAATTTACTAATAGAACTGGGCGTTAATGGGATCTTTCCATCCTTCTCTAGTCTTTTCCATACTTTCACATTTTTTCGGTATAGATGTTCAGAAAGACGATAAATATCAATATCTTTCGCTAATGCTTCTTTATACGTTGTTCTAATTTCTTTCTTCACTTCTTTTATAATCTTTTTTCTTATTTCATCTTCTGAAACATTAGTTTTTAACCCATTTAAAGTTGCATTTAATTTTACAACTACTTCAAATGTAACTTGATTATTTTTAACAAGTGGTTCAATATCTACCTTTATTTTTTCCAATGTTACCGTTAAAAAATCTGTTTCGTCATCTAACTTAAAGGTTATTTCACCTCTGTGCGTTCTATTATGCATCCATTGCATGCCTCTTGCAGCATCATTCTTAATTAAGCCTTTAAACCCACTTTTTGAAAGAACCCCGACCCCTATAAAGGTAGTATCCTGTCCTTGTTGCTCTGCCGTTTCCCAGTTTTTATTGATCGTTACATAAGGGATACCAATTTCGTGATTTGGTTCATTTAAGCCAATAACTAAATTACGGAAATTAACAGGCTCAACGAATGTTTCTTGATCATCTGTATCTAAAGGCGTACTAAGCTTTGATGATATAAGAGATTTATTCAAAATCGGCGTTAAAAGAAGGATGTCTTTTATAGAATCTTGAGTACAATAGGTCCATATTTGATACCTCGTTTCCCTATACCGCAACACAGTGTCTATAATGGAGAGGGCATTTTTATCTTTCAGTGCTTCCTCGGAGAAAATTATAAATGTCATATGCCCCCAAAACACTTTTTGGTCAATGGATCGAAATAATTTAAAAAGTGCTTCTTCCAACGTTTTTCCCTTCGCTTGTCCAACCTCTGCAGGTACTGTTTGAGGATTAGGATATTCGGATTTTGCAACATTGGTGAAGTTAATTAATTGCAAATATATTTCATACTGACCATCTTTATAATCAATACCAAGTCCATCTACATAATACATTCTTTGAGCTTCATTAATATCCCAACATCCTGAAAGAAGTAGTGAAGTAGCTAAGCCTGAAAGTAAAATGAATTTTTTCTTCATTGCTTCTTCCTGCTTGAGGTACGCGTGTTATCCTGGGGTGCAAGTGCTTTATTGCGCTCAGTGTAGCCCTTTGGTGATAAGCGGAAGATCGATTTTTTAATTGTTGCCCAGTTTAAATCTGTGGCAAGATTCATGTAAGAGTAACCATAAATCCGGATATTACATAAGTAAAGAAGTGTAAAGTATAGTGAGATGAAAAATCCAAATAAACCTAAAAATGCACTAGCAATAATGAACGTAATACGCAATATACTGATGGTTGTGACAAGGGATTGATTGACAAGGGTAAATGATGCAATTGTAGAAATCGCGATAACTACAATCATTTCTGGACTTGTCACACCTGCGCGAATGGCTGCATCACCAATAATTAAACCTCCAACAACGCTTATCGTACCTCCAATAACAGAAGGCAGACGTAAGCCAGCTTCTCGAAACAATTCAAACATTAGTAGCATTATTAGCATTTCGAGAGAGGAGGGGAGAGGTAGACCTGTTTTTGCCTGGACGACTGTTGCTAAAAGTTGGAATGGCAATTGATTTTGGTGATAAGTCGTCAGAGAGAGCCAAAAGGCAGGTAACAGCAAACCAATTAATATGCCAGTAATCCTTAAAAGCCGTTCTATAGAACTGAAAACGATGGGATATTCATTATCTTCAGCGGATTTTAATAATAAAAATAAATTTACAGGTGTGATGACGGCATATGCTACACCATCGACAAAAATGAGAAAACGACCTCTTACTAGAGCCTGAATAGCATAATCAGGTCGTCCGGTATAATCAAATTTTGGGAAAAGCTTCGAGTTTTTGTTAATTCGCTCCATCAGGATATCCCCACTAAAGACAATATCAGTATCTACAGCGGCCAGTTGCTTTTTAATTCCGTGTAAAATATCCATATCGACAATATCGTCAAAATAAAGAATTGCCACTGTTGTTTTCGAACGTTTACCAAGCTCTACTTTTTCTACACAAAATGAATTCGTAGGTAAACGTTTTCGCAATAGCGCAATGTTGACGCGGATGTCTTCAATAAAGTTATCCCTTGGCCCCTTAACGATAACCTCCATCCTCGTTTCTTCGGGATTTCGATTGGGCTTTTTAGCAATGTTACTAGCGTATAAAAGTTCTTCCTCTTCAAAATAAAGCAGTAGAAACCCAGTATATACAAAGGTAATGGCTTCTTCTTTATCTTTGATTTTTTGAAGAGTTGGGACATGAAGTTGTTGTGTAATATTTTCTTCAAAGGTTGTATCAGCTAAATTGTCATAAAGAAATTGAATACGCCGAATAATGACTTCGTTTAGCAGTTGCTGGTCTATCATCGCATCACAGGTAATGAATTGCACCTTTTTTTGATTAAATGTATATTCCTGAAATTGAATATCTGCTGATTTTTGAAATAGTTTTTTTAAAGTGTTTAGGTCTATCGCCTTCTCCTGCTGAGGCATTATGATTCACCACTTTCCATTTCTTGTTTTTTAGGTTTATCCTTTTTAGAAGACTTACCTGAAAAGAAAGCTACTAGTACGAAAAATATGGACAAAAGGAAAAAGAAAATAAAAGTAATTGATAATATATAGTTCCCTTTCACCTTCAAAAATATGTTTTCATTTAAAATAATTAGCGGTAGACAAAGTAGAAAGAAGGGGGGAGCAATCATTTTCCATATTTGCTTCGGATCCCCAGTCATCTTCAATAAATCTGCTATAATATATAAGATGAAGCTAACTCGTATAAATGTTCCTGTAAGCCATTGGTAAATAGAGAAAAAGTCAAGATGCTCAATATAGCGACCAATCGATACTAATCCCCATTCCTCGTAGGCAGGATATCTTTGTTTTGCAGCTTCGGTTGGACCAAATTCAGCAACTGCGGCCACTAGTGGTCCTAAAGTAAGCCCCATTAAAATGATAAGCATGATGCCAAAATGATACCAACGAATGCGCTCTTTAAATTGGTGCTGTAAAAATATAAGCATTAATAATTCAATAAATCCTGATGCCGGGTAAATCATCCCTTTTATAACAGGTTGGAATCCGTGCTCAAAAAATGGACGTAATAACTCGTAATCTTTAACCTGTATATTTGTAAATGCTACGAAAAAACCAAAGACTATTACACCGAATAATACAAAGACATTTAAAATAACAATGGTTTGTAAGCTTGTTGTAACGAGTAAAAGACAAAGAATCGTATAAATGAGTAATAATACAATGACCGGTGTTTCAGGTAAAAACGTAGTGTTTACCCATTGCAATGTTTCGACCATCGTAAAAGCAGCTAGAATGAGTAAAAAAATAACTATAATATAGATGACAATTGTAGAGCCCATTTTCCCGATTTCCCCATCTAACCAGTCTCTAATAGGTTCCTGATTCGTCTTTTTTTGTATATAAACTAAAAGAAATAGCCAGAAGAATATAATAAATGCGGCCATTAAAACAGATGCCCAACCATCTCTCCCTACAACGCCGAGTAGTGGGGGTATAATTGTCACGTGATTTTTTAAGCCGATAACAGTCATAGATAAGAAGACAACATGTAAAATACTAATTGATCCTACACCTTTCATATAAAAACCCTCTAACGTTAATTGATACACTTTAGCTTAGACAAAAAGTGAGGGGATTATAAGTATGACAAACTACTCTGAATAGAGATTTTTAACTTCTTTCAGCGGTTGATAGCGACAGCTACAATTATGCCGAGGCATAATTGATATCGTTCATGAAAAAATATTTTATAGAAAAAAACGAGGTAATTGACGGTTCAAATACCTCGTTTTTTAAAATTATATTTTAAAGGGCAGTAAGTCTCCCCCATAAAGAAGTGAGGTGAGAGACTTACTGCCCGTAAAAGCCCGATTGGTGAAGATTAATAATCCGTGGATATAGAAACCCCCACGGATTTAGGTTTCACTTTATTGCAAATGATTAATGAATATAATTAGAGCTTACAAGATCTTTTTTAAGGACATCGGTTGGGATTTCGAATTCTACAACGCCCATATAGCCAGGTGCCACTTCATATTTATCGAAGGAAATCACAAGTTTCCCTTTATCAGAAATATAAAATTGCTGGTCTGCTTTAATAGCTGTAAAGTTGTCCGTAACTTCTTCATCTGGAAGCCCTGCACCTTTTACCCAGTATACTTTATCTGAGTCAGATGCAGCTTGTTTACGCATCTGTTCAATAATGTTTTCGCTGATCGATTTAATATAACGATCGTCTTTAAATAGCATTGGTAGTGTAATTAAAATTTCATTTTGTTTATCAATTGTATCGTAGTGCATCGTTGTAGAAGATGATGCAACTGTATTGACAGTATAGCGACCAATCGACAAGATTTGGTCATTATCTGTTTTTACGTCGTAGCCACTATCTACACCTAGATGGCCGCCACCGTTAGCCTTTAAATCACCAACTTCGGCAATAAAGTCATTATAAAGAGCTTTGCCTTCTGAACGGTATTTCTCATTTAAAGCATTAGCAAGATCTTTATTTTCTAAGTTTTCGATAGAAGGTACCTTAATGTCTGCATCATACGTTTCTTCTTTTACTTCATATTCAGTCCAAGTTAAGACTTTTACGACACTACCAACAACAGGAATATCTGAAAGTGTTCGTGCCATTGCCGGACTGACATTTAAACCAGCTGTAAAAAGCATTGCAGCTGCCGCAGATCCAAGTAACCATTGTGGTGCTCGTTTTTTTCTTTTCTTTTTACCTTGTTTTAAAGCGTTTTCAACCACAAAATCAAGCTCCTTTGGGATAGATACCTCATTATATTGTTTTTCTAATTCTTTTAATTTTTCATCCATGTGCTGTTTCTCCCTTCACATCTTCTAACTGTATTTTCAATAGTTTTAACGCTTTATAAAGACGTGATTTAGCAGTACTCAGCTTAATGTTAAGGATATTTGCAACATCAGCGAGTTTTAAATCTTCAAAATAATGTAAAATAACAACTTCACGATACATTACGGGTAAGTCATCTAACGCATGTTCTAAATCAACGTTTTCGTAGACATCCTCTTGTGCAGGTGTTAAAAATTGCAATGTATCATCGTCTGTCACTTGTAAGCGTTTATGCTTACGTAAAAAATCTATAGATGTACGTACGACGATTTTGTAAAACCAGCTTTTCATATACTCGACATTTTCTAATCGATCTAGAGAAAGCATTGCTTTTTGAATACTGTCTTGTACAACATCAAGTGCGTCCTGTTCATTTTTCGTATAGCTATACGCGAGCAAATAAAAACGCTCTTTCTGTTCACGAATTAACTGGACAAACACCTCTTCATGTTGAAATGCATTTCTTGTTTTCATGTCCAAAGAAGCTCCTTTATAACATTTTCAAATTGTATACAACTACTAGACGTGTGAAAGGGGAAAAAAAGTTTATCGCATAAAAAACTTATCTTATTTTTGTTAACTTCAAAGATAAGTCATTGGTACTTGGTAATTTACCCCGCATAACTGTCAGTAAAAAATCGATTTGTAATAATCATCAGTGCGGATTAAGAAATCCTCCACTGGTAAAGTTGCACTATGCTGTACATTTTACTGTGGTGAAAAATCATAGCAAATTATAATCCTTTTACAATTGCTTAGAAAGGGGAAAGAGTAAATTGGTCACAATTACAAATAAAATTGGCTGGGGGAGGAAGAGCATCTGAGTAGCTGGAATTGCAATCGAAGAAAATATCCTAAAAATATGATTGAAATGAGAAAGTGTCTCTGGAATTTTTTCTACATGAACCATCTCGTACATATAGTAGAGTGAAAATACAAGCAATTACTCCTTTAGCTGCTTTTTGGCAGGATTTCTTTTATGTATGTTGATTGTATATCTTTCTTTAAGTTTTGCTCTTGGCCCTGGAATAGGTGGAATTTTTTCTCAGAAAGGAACATTAGGTATGAAAAAGTCAAAAGACGCTAAAGATTTAAAAGATAGTTTAATACCATTGGGAATCATTTTTGGTAGTGCTTTCGGTGAGATTTTTGGCATGTACTTCAAACCAAACTTTTTAGTATTTACAATTAGCTTGGGGGCTGGAATAGGTTATTTATTTGGAGTTATTGCTTATGGAATTTATAGTAAGAAAGAATAATTATAGACAGAGAAGTATGAGTAACTGAACTTTAATAGAAGCATGCTGTATTTTTAACATGCTTCTATTTGGTTGATAAATTGATAACTTCTTATACAATTTCATTAATGAAAAATGCCACAGCTAGTTTGATCTTCATTATAACTGCATGGAAAAATTGATAGATATAAGGAATCAATCATGAAAAATAGTCATATGTATTTTTCAAAAGTAATAGAATTGTCACAACGATAAATAAATTACGCACGTACCCGCTACCACGTTTAATGGCAAATTTAGAACCAACAATAGCTCCAGCAATTTGCGCAAGTCCCATTGGTAAACCATAGGCATAATTTATTTGCCCTAAGTATATAAACATAAGAAGGGCGGCGATATTACTTCCGAAATTTAAAAACTTGGCATTTCCCGCAGATTTTAAAAAGTCAAAGCCAACAATTAAAAAGGCAAACAGTAGAAACGAGCCTGTCCCTGGCCCTAAAAAGCCATCATAAAAGCCGATTAAGGTAATGATCACCACGAAAAATGCGTAGCGTTTAGGTGTCAATTTTTTATAGGTAGAAATGCTACCCCAGTCTTTTTTGAAAATAGTATAAATTGCCACAGCTGCTAGCATGACAAGCATAAGTGGCTTTAATACGCTGGGATCCATAAGATGGACAATCCATGCACCAATCATGGAACCTATAAAAACAAAAGGGAACAATTTATAAACGGCTTTAATATCCAATTTTCCGGAGCGATAAAATGTAATGGTGCTCGTTAATGACCCCATGGTGCCCGCTAACTTATTGGTAGCCACGGCTGCAGATGGTGGAAGACCAACAAACATAAGAGCTGGTAATGAAATTAGTCCGCCTCCTCCTACAACAGAATCAATAAATGCAGCTAGAAAGCCCAAAATAATAAGAATGAGTAAAATGTTTACATCTAAATCAAAAGGCACGGTGGTCATCTCTTTTCTATAATAATATTCTGATAGTAGCGAAATGAATCGTGACTGTAAATAGCTCAAATAGTATTTCTCTATTAATTTTGAGAATTAAATATTTTTAAATATTTTAAAATTCTACAAAAATCAAAAATATTCTACTTTGTGTATATATTTTAATGTATTATGTAGGTGATGATGTTTTTTGCGTAAAGGGGACGTGATAGCATTTGAGTTTAGGGAATCATGTAAGAGTATTTATTTGTGTTGTGTTTATGGGGCTACTTGTCGGATATATATATAATGCCAAAAAAGATATAACTGATAATGAATATATCGATACTGTAAAAGAAGGGTATTTGGGGGGTTTTTCAGAAGTATCTGTGCGTAATGCATTTAATTATGCATTTTTCGAACCATATTGGCGATATTATCAGGCAAAAACAGGCGAGCATGTTGTCGAATTATCAGGTGATATTACATTTGAAGATGAAAAAGGACATGCCATTTTACAGTTCGTAGTGGATGAAAAAACAAAGCAATTTTCTATTTATGCAATGAAATTTAATGATGTCGTATTGAGTCCCAAACAAAACCGGTTGCTTATTGGCATGGTTTATGACACATGGCATGCAAATCGGCTTGCCTATGAGTAAGGTCTTTTGCTTTGTAAAAAGAACTTCCTATATTACAGTAAGGAGGAATGCTTAGACAGAGAGGGTGTTTTCAATGAGATTAAGTATTTTAGATCAAATGCCTATACCAAAAGATCATACTGCTGAGGAGGCTTTTCAGCGTACAGAACAAATAGCGCTCTTAGGTGAAGAACTTGGCTATCATCGTATGTGGTTAGCGGAGCACCATAATAGCCATTCACTGGCAAGTTCAGCTCCCGAGGTTACAGCTGCTTTCCTAGCAGCGAAAACAAAACGTCTTCGTATCGGTACTGGAGGCGTGATGATGATGCACTATTCTCCATATAAGCTGGCAGAGGTTTTTAAAACATTAAGTGGCTTAGCGCCGAACCGTATTGATTTTGGCGTCGGCAGAGCCCCTGGTGGTGACCATGCCTCTATTTATGCACTAGCAGAGGGAAGAAGACAACGTTTTACAGAGCAATACGATAAGCTCGAAATAACTTTAAAACTGATGAATAATCAAAAAACAGGCGAAGATGTCTATGATCAAGTGATAGCGGCCCCAGCTAATATCCAATTACCTGAGGCTTGGTTACTTGGGTCTAGTGGTCAAAGTGCTATGCAGGCAGGAAGATTAGGTGTGGGCTATTCATATGCGCAATTTTTCACTGGCAACATGTCAAAGGATATATTTGATACGTATAGAGATTACTTTATACCTTCCTATTACATGGAGAAGCCACAAATTATCGTTACTTATGCGGCGACAGTTGCAGATACACTAGAGGAAGCGGAATATTTGGCAAAGCCGATTGATATTACACGCCTCCATCTCATGAAGGGACAAATCATTCAAGCGATGTCGCCTGAGGAAGCAAAAGATTTTCCACTTACGGAGTTGGATAAAATGACAATCGCTAATAATCGAAAAGCCAATCTTGTCGGAACTCCTAAGGAAATTGCTAAATTTTTAGTAGCAGAGCAAGAGCATTATGGATTTGACGAGGTAATGCTAAACTGCAATCAATACGCACTAGAAAGTCGCATGAATACTTATAAGCTAATTGCAAAGGAATTAATATGAATCACACAGTGTTAGTGGCATTAAGTAAAACCTACTAAACAACAAGAGAAGCTCCTAATTTGCTAGCGAAAAAACTATATGAATCTTGTAAAAGGCAGTACTGCAAATAATCAAGAAAAATCGAGTTGAATTCATGTGGTAGTAAAAATATAAGAAGTTTTTATGAAAAATAACATAAAAGAAGCGATGTTTAGTTCGGAAACATCGCTTTTTTCATATAAACTTATTTGCCTTCGAAGACTTTGTGTAGGTCTTTAAAGAAATTCATGATTTTATAAATAACAAAATACGTTTTGATGTTATAAAGAGGTTTAGTAGTGCGTCCATGCTATAATGTTAGTAATAAAAAAGAGGTGATCTCTGATGAATCGAAAAGCAATACGAAGAATTCCGTTAGAAAAGTTTTTTGATTTAAAGGTTGATTTTGCCTTCAAGCAATTGTTCGGTAATAAAAAGAATAAAAAAATTACTATTGTCTTTTTGAATGCGATTTTAAAACTTACCGGACGAGATACTATTAAAGAAGTAACGTTCATTCAGCAAGAATTGGGCGGTGAATTTCAGAATGATAAACAATCTCGGCTCGATATTCTTGTGAAAACACAAAATGGTGACTTTATCAATGTGGAAATTCAACTATCCAATCAGCAAGATATGACAAAAAGAACGCTATATTATTGGGCAAAAATGTATGAGTCACAACTAGTTAGAGGTATGGGCTATAGTGAATTACGTCCAACCATTACGATTAATATATGCAATTTTACAATGTTTAAAGACAACAAAAATTATCATAGTACTTATCATCTGTATGAAGACAGAACATTATCAAGGCTAATGCCAGAAGAAGATGTGCTGGAAATTCACTTTATAGAAATGAACAAGTTTATTGCTCTTTGGCATGAAGAAAAATTGGATGCTCTTGATGACATATTAATTCGATGGTTGTTATTACTTGGTATGGTCGATGGTCGCAAAAAGAAAGTATATGCAGAGATTTATCGTGAATTGGAGGGGTTAGCGATGAAGGATGAAAACTTACGTGCAGCATTTGATACATGGGAAGAAATTAGCCAATCCCCTGAAACAATTCTTGCTTACCAGTCACGCTTAAAGTATATCCTAGATGAAGAAGCCCGCTACATTGATGGAATCAATAAGGGAAGAGAACAAGGATTAGAACAAGGTCGTAAACAAGAACGAATAGAGTTAGTGAAAAAATTACTTAAACGTCATGAACCGATTGAAGAAATAATGGATTTAATAGGCTTATCGAGAGAAGAAATTGAAAGAATAAAAAGTTTAAATTCACCTCAAGAATAAGCACAGAAAACCATTAAAAGGAAATTAGTAAGTTTAAATGACTCTTTTCAATGGTATGCTTTAATTATATAAGGATATGAAAAATCACACATATAAAGGATCACTTTTTCTTATAGTTGTTGGCAAGGGAAAGCTATCGACATCAGGACTTAACAGAACATATATTGTTAAAGCAAAAATATCATAAATCCTATAAAAAATGTCCAATGCAAATGTATGCATTGGACATTTTTTCTTTTTACACTCTAGCAGAGCCACTAACAAACTTCGTATCTTTATAATACATATTTTGAACAAGAACGTTAGGACCTAAGCATTTTACTGCGGGACAGTGACAGTTTAGTGATTTCGCCAAATCTGTTGCCATCCATTTATCGAAAATCGCTGGTAATTCGTCGTTTACAATATTGCCTAGCGCAGGTGTGTCGCCAAAGTCTGTTACAATGACATCACCTGTAAAGATATTGACATTTAAGCGAGAGCGACCATCTGGGTCATTACGCATCGTCACGTTTTTTTCTTCTCTTAGTCGTTTTAGAAGCTTTTGATCTTCTTCATTCATGCTGCATGGATAGAAAGGTAACGTACCAAATAGCATCCAAGTGTTTTCATCTCGAACATCGAGTAGATGATGAATCGCCTCACGAGTTTCCTCAAGTGATAAAGATGTAAGGGCACTAGCAAAATCTGAAGGGTACATCGGATGTACCTCGTGGCGTGCGCATTTCATTTCGTTGATGATTTGGTTATGGATATGCTCTAAGTACGGTAGAGTTTTCTTGTTTAACATTGTTTCCGCCGATACCATTACGCCATGTTCTGCTAGCATTTTTGAGTTATCAATCATGCGTTGGAACAAAGCTGCACGTTGTTCATAAGTCGGTTTTCGCTCCATCATGGCAAAGCCTGTTTCAACGAATTCATCGATAGTACCCCAGTTATGTGAAATATGTAGTACATCTAAATATGGTGCAATCAGTAAATAACGTTCGGGTTCCAATGTTAAGTTGGAGTTGATTTGTGTTCGCACGCCACGTTCATGCGCATATTTCAATAAAGGCAATACATAGTTTTGAACGGATTTCTTAGACATCATCGGTTCTCCACCAGTGATTGAGATTGTTTTAAGGTGTGGAATTTCATCGAGACGCTTTATGATTAGCTCAATTGGTAAAGCATCTGGATCTTTAGTTTGTAAAGTATATCCAACTGCGCAGTGTGAACAGCGCATATTACAAAGAGTCGTTGTTGTGAATTCAATATTAGATAGGGTCATATGCCCATGTTGTTCAACATCTAAATACGCTTCCCATGGATCAAAGGCAGGCGTAATTTTTTGTAGAGTCGTCATAATTCGTACATCTTCCTTTCTAGCATTCTATTGTCTCATATTCGCTGTTATTTTCAAATACGAAATTATCGAAAGGGCTATTTTTAGGCAAGATGATCATTTTTGTTACTCAATGAAGGAAATATTTTTAATAACTTACCTTCATCTAAGATTTCCTAAAATTCTGTAAAATAGAGTGATAGATAGATTTGCTGTTATTTTTCTCAAAAAACGATATGATAGAAGGAGTGAAATGGTAATACAGCACCAAAGAAAGTAGGAAATGACATGACTAAGTATGAAACATTATTGTTTGACGTGGATGACACATTATTAGATTTTGACTTAGCTGAAAATGCAGCACTTGACCGTTTATTTAAGCAGGAAAATATTGCAGTAACTCCAACGATGATTGCTCGTTATAAAGAGATTAATGAATCTATGTGGCGTGCTTTTGAACGTGGTGAGGTGTCTAAAGAAGCACTACATAACACTCGATTTTCAATTGCTTTAAAGGAATTCGGCGTAGAAGTAGATGGAGAGTATTTTGAGGCAATTTTTCAAAAATATTTGAAAGAGGCACATCATTATGTAGACGGTGCCTACGAAGTAATTGAACAGCTTGCAGATAACTATGAGTTATATGTCGTTTCAAATGGTAAAACAATTACCCAAAATAAACGACTAGAGGATGCAAATTTAGCACAATTTTTCAAAGGCATTTTTGTCTCGGAGCAAACAGGTTATCAAAAGCCAATGCCAGCTTTTTTCGATTATGTTTTTGAACGTATCGATCATATAAATAAAGATAAAACCTTGATTATTGGTGATTCCTTAACATCTGATGTTAAAGGTGGACTACAAGCTGGAATTGATACATGCTGGTTTAATATACGTGATATAGAAAATACAAGCGATATTCAACCACAATATGAAATTAAAAAGCTTCATGATTTACACTTGTTGTTAGATAACAAAGTGGCGATATTTTAGGTAAATATTTATACTACGCTTCAACTGTTCGTAAGCTCGATCAATTGAAGTGTAGTTTTTTGGATAGAACAATTCTCTGAAAACACTATATTCTTGATAGTTAAATCCAATGTGATTGTAGATGAAAAGAAGGGAGAAATAAGATGAAGGGGAAAATTTCAAAGGGTGTATTGGTTGGATTGTTAGGCGTATCATTGGCCATTCCAATGCAGGCATATGCCTATCAAGAGCCAACCAGTTATGTACATATGAAAACGCCAAATATGACGGTGTACTCTGCATATGGTGCTACAATTAATGCATCAGAAAAAGGAGATATTTTTAGTATTAAAGCAAATATTGTCAATAACCGTCAGCCATTAGAAGTGGAAATTTTTAAGAATGGTCAGGATGGGGTCTTAAAACAAGTTGCTAAAAAAGGAGAATTGGAGCCGGTTGCTTATCGAGATTTAAATGACCGAGTCATTGCCACTATTCATAATAATGCAGAATTGAAATTTGATAATTCACCGCCTAATTATTTTCGTGATATAGGGAGATCATCGTATAGTTCGTATATTACTACTTTATCGAATAGGGGTATAGTTCAAGGCAAAACAGCTGATAATTTTGGTGTTAATGATTCGTTAACACGTGCTCAAGTTAGTGCATTATTAACTCGTGCATTCAGCTTTCAACAAGTACAAACAAAACAATTTAAAGACATTGATGTCAAAAAATCTTGGTATGGAGGTTATGTTGGTGCCTTGCATTCGTTAGGAATCATAAACGGAAAAACGCCAACTATATTTGATCCAAATGGAAAAATCACACGCCAGCAGGCAATTTTAATGCTTGGTCGAACATTAGAAGCTGTTGATTTTGTCCAAGAAGAAGAGTATGTGATTTTACCGTATCAGGATGGCTACTATCTTCATGAGGAAGCATTGCGTCACACTGAGACTTTGTATGCAATCGGTGCTCTAGATATCAATACAAATCTATTACCAAATCAATTTATTACCCGTGGAGAGTTTGCAAAAATGTTAGCAGTGACTTTACTCGCAGCTGGAAGATTGTAATTATTTACAATCAATTTCGCCTTGGCGTAATCGTTGCTGACGCTTCGCTTTCGCACAGAAATACTTACTGAATAAAGATAAATTTTGCCGAGCGTAACAACGTCTCGGCTTTTTTTGTTGAGATATATTTTCAATGGAACGGATAGAAGAACTAGAGCAACGGAGCGAACGTCAGAGGAAGCTAGACATTGTGCTCATGTATAAAAATCTATAGAACGGGCAAAACCTTTTATGAGACTAGTTTCTATGGAAGGGGAAAATACGATGAATACTGTTTTAACTGTAAAAAAACGCGATAAAGGGCGTCAATCATCATTAACTCAACTTAGACAAAACGGTGCTATTCCGGGCGTTGTATATGGCTATCAAATGGAATCAACAGCAGTATCACTGGATGCCAGACAATTTGCAAAAATGTTAGCTCAATTCGGCAATAAAAATGTTTTTCAATTAGATGTAGACGGTAAACAGATCAACGCAGTGTTAACAGAAGTACAACGTTGTGCGTTAAAGGGTAATGTTAAGCATGTAGATTTCAAGTCCATTAATATGGCAGAGGAACTAGAGGTTGATATTCCTGTAACGGTTACTGGTAAAGCTATTGGAGTTGCAGATGGTGGATTCCTATTACAGCCTAATCGTGAAGTTCGCATAAAAGTAAGTCCAACAGAAATCCCTGAAACAATAGAGGTTGATGTGACTGATGTAGCCATCGGGACATCACTTTATGTAGGAGATATTCGCGAAAAGTTTACCTTTGAAATTTTACAAGAAGATGATTATACATTAGTGACGATTACGCCGCCTGCTGCTGAAAATGTGCAGGAGGACATAGTAGATGGAACCCCTGAAGTAATCGAGGCTACTGGGAAAAATACAGAGGAATCGTAAAAAGAAAAAAGCTACATCATTCCATCAGATTCGCCTAATGGATGATGTAGTTTTTATTATGTGTTTTAACAGATTTTTTAGATTTTATTTATATAAATAGGTTTACTGCATTCAATACTCTAGTTTTGTATAATGGAGGAGAAAGGGTGTGATAGTATGATAGAACAATTTTTGACTTCGTATTTTGTCAAAAATGGGGAACACCTTGAAGTATCTCCAAAGTATATTACAGATACAATTAAGCAGTATACGGTAGTAAAACAAACTGCACGAACGTATCGCAATGTATCGTTTTTAAAGGTAGGGCAACTAACAAAAACAAAGCCATCACAAGAGCTTCTAAATTATAAATTCACAAAAAATGCAAAGCGAAATCTAACAGAAGATTTTTCTACAATTCAAAGCTGGATAGAGGAAGGGTGGATTATAGAAGAAATTGTTTTTGCACAAGATGGACGCACCGCAAAAGCAATCCATTACCGAATTGGACCAAGTTTAAAGTGCTATTTTGAAGCACAGAACGAGCAGCAGACGCAAAGGCTAGAAAATTATGCATTGCAGTTGCAAAAAAGTGCTAACATACTACCGATAAAAGAACTTCAACATGCTGTGCAACAATTAAATGAATTTGTATCAATGCCGATTGAAAAATTAGCACATACGACAAAATTAATGTCCCATTGGTCGATTGAAAAACGATTGCGTTTTTTACATTTTTCAATCGGCTTTTTCCAATTGGCAAATGAAGGAGTACTGTTCGATTTTAAAGAAATAGGTGCAACGCTTTTTGATAAAATTGGTGGCTCAAAAGTTTTCGACCGTGAGCAAAAGGAATTTATCGAAGAGCTAGAGCGTGTCTTCTCTGTACAAACAGGCGATTGCGGATTAATTAGTTTAGGTAAAATTACTCCTGTCTTTTTTGCAGGTGAGTTAACGGGGACATTTAGCCATTATCAACAAGGCGTTATTCATGCATTAACCGATGACGCCATTCTAAAAGATACTTATAAAACAGAGGCGAACATTATTTGGCTTGTTGAAAATAGAGCTATTCTAACACGAATGGCAAAGGAAACGAGCTTTTTGCAGATTACTAATTCATTTATTTTATGTTTAGATGGTCAAATAAGATCTGCGCATAAAATGTTGATTCGTCAGATAGTCGCCACTCAAACTGTGATTGTTTGGACAGATTTTGATAGTGCAGGCTTAACAATAGCTATGCATGCAGTACAAATGATTAATACACCGTATAAAATCATTGCTAGGGATAATCAGATTTTTTCTGATATTGAAGTCTATAAAAATTGGCTACTTGGTGAGCTTGAAGTAGCTGAACACGAACAAGAGCAGCAATTAGGAGATGTAGAACAATGGATGAAATGGATACAGTAAAGCGTGCACCAATCTCTATTTTTAATGTTGAATCGAACACAGCTGAGCTTAAAACATCAATGCGTGATATTGCCTCATTGGCTGGAGTATTAAACGAGCTTGGGAGCCAGCAAATTTATGAGTCACCGCTTGAAATCTTGCGCTTTCTGAATACGATTCAGCTTTTATATGAAGAATCTTTAGGCTTAGCAGACGTAATTGAAGATACAGAAATGCTGTATTATCGCTATCGCAATACATATATCGACGATGCACCACCAACTATTAAGCAGCTTGATCACATAATTTACATTTTGGCACGAAATAGCTGGCTTACAAAGCAAACGCGTCAAATAAAATTATTAGACCGTGGTAAACGGATGATGGATGCACTTATTCGTCTTGCGAACGATTCATTAGCCTATTATTTACAGGATGATATTGGACGATCACTCTTTCAAGCACGTCGAGATGCGGAGCTTAGTGCAGCTTATGATGATAATGGAATCTCAGGTGGCAATAAAATTGCATCTATGATTCACAATGTTGAAGATGCAATTCAAAAACTGGAACATCGTCAATTAGAATTTTTTGCTGATCGAAATGCTTTACCACAGCTTGAAATTATTCATCAGCTAATGCAGGAACTTGAAATAAAAATGCAAGAGCGACTTAGTCAATTCCAAACAGTAGAAGAGAGCTTAGTGATGAGTGATCTAGTACAACGTGGGACAACAGTTTTATCAAAGGGAACAGCGCTTAGTCTAGGAATGCTTACGAAATATATTCGCTTTGTAACGATGCAGGATACGCCTCTCTCAGATTCGATTTCACCAGAAAAGATACGTACTTTTATATTAAATATGTACAACCCACCAATCGATTCAAATATCCCAAATGCGTACGATTTATTTAGTTTTATGGAGCAAGCACAGTATAAGGATGAGGAACTGGACGGTATTTGGATGCCAATTAAATTTGCAGCTCCAATAGGTGGACAAGATATTGATGAAGCTATTCACTATTTAGAAAACTATGAGCCAAAAGTAAATGATCCAATAGAGACTGAGGAGGAAATCGACATCGACTTTGAAGAAACGTTTGTTAAAGGTGAATCCGTTCAACAATTGTTTGAAGATGCAGCTTGGCAAATGACGAAGGCGGTTATTAATACGGATGTAATCGAACACTATTTAGACGTACATGGCGAAAGTGAACTAGAGGAAGTAATAATTGAATCCAGCTCTGATGAATGGGGAGACGCAATTCGATCACTTTTAGCTGTATCAGCTTTAACGAGTAAACAAAAGGTGAATATGAAAGAAGTATCGGATACAAAACAATTCGATAAACGATGGGAGTGGGTAGAAGATGACGACAGACGATTTACATTACAACAATATAAACGCACAACTCGCGACAATGAGTAATTTACGCGCCTACTTATCGGCAGAGGAAGAGCTAGCATTCATGCAGTTATTATTTTCATCCTCTGCAAGTGTCCTAGGCAGCAATTATGGTTTACGGCGTAAGGATTTAGAAAAGCTATTAAACATAAAAAATGATGACAATGCTTTCTATTCTTTTATCGAGCGTGTAAATGCAGCAGTACATCGCTACTTTCGTGTAATTTATGATGAAAAAAGAACGCGCGTGATCGTGATGATGCGAGTTTCTGCTAAGGATGCAAAGTCGACATTAAGCAAAGAGGCACTGGCCATTTTACTGTATATGTTTTATCAGCAGGAAGTGCTAAATCATGAATATACATTAGTACAGCAAATATTAACAGATTTCGGACATGAGCTGTTAAATGCAAGTGCTAAATTATTAAAAAACATCGACCAACTGAAAAAAATCGGTGCAGTAGAAGAAAATGACATTTCAAAAAATGAAAAAGCTTACTCGTTAACAGCGATTGGTGTACATATGTTTTCAGATTCATTTTTACGAAGAACAGCTGAATTTGCCCAATCTACTCAACTAAATAAAGAAGAAGTATTGAAATTTTTCAAACGCTATAATCTATATATTCGGGAGGATGCACTATGATTCCCTATCGTCTGCAGTTCAGTGGTATACGTGACTATAAGCCAACGCGCATTTTATTTGGTCAAGCTAATGATCATATCCTAATCACGGGTCCAAATGGCACAGGAAAATCGACTATATCCTTTTGTATGGGAGCGGTATTATATTCGTCAAAAATTGATTTAGAGGGCTTGCGCTCAAATAATTTGCCAAGTCATCAAAGATGGAAAGGAATGGTAGAGCTAACCTTTAAAAATGAAGGGCCTTCTCGAATTGACGCAGCACCTTTTGTTTCGTTTCGTTTAATGATTGAGCAGGAAGCAAATCGGGGCGCATTGCAGCGTGAATATCATGTCCTAACAGGAGAAACAGAGGATACTTTGACTGTCAGTGATATTTATCGTTCAGGTGATGTAAACCAACGTAATTTTACAACATATAAAGAAGATTTACAGTTTAAATACAAAATTGACTCAGATTTATTTTATTTGATTTGGTATCAACAAGAAGTAAATCAGTTTGCAGTTATGGCACCAGAAGAGCGTTTTCGTCGATTTAGTGAAATGCATAATATTACTGAAATCCAGCAGTCGTGGGAAACGGCTATTGAAGGTGTTAAAGAGCTAGAACAAGAACTTGTAGCTGCAAAAACAGTCGTTAAGCAGGCTGAATTTAATCTGAAATTAGCAAAAGAAGAATTTGATCGTTTGAAAAATAACAAGGCTCGTCTATATGAAGCAGGAAAAGCGCATATCCTTAATACCATGTCACTTGTACAATTATACAACAATCAAAAGCAAGAACTTGTAGAGAAACAGAAAAAGCAATCAGACATTCAAATAGATATAGAAGAAAAGATTGGAATAATAAAGAAGCAAATCGAAAAAGCAAAACTCTTATTACAAGATTTGAGTAAAAAGCAGCTGCAAATGGATGAGGAAAAGCGATCAAAATCAACATTGCTTGAACAGTTTTCCAAGAAACGAGAGACCTTAATTGTGACTGAGCATGAATTAAAGAATCAACTCGTTCATACAGAAGAACAGCGTAAACAGCTTCGATTTACAGAGGATGTAACAAAAGCAAAATTCAATGATGCACAGCGAAACATAGCTATAATTGAACAGCAATATAAACAATTTCAGCAGCAATTAACAAATTTGGTTATGCAAAAGGATGAGCTGAATGAAAATCGATTAACCCTTAAATGGGAGCTAGAGAAAATTGAAAAAGAGGAACAGGAAGCAATCGCACTTCTATCAGAGCATACGAGTGCCCACCAAGTACAACAAAAAATTACACATCTTGAAGTGCGGATTCAAAATTATTATAAGAAAAAAGTTTCCTTAGAGCAGAAACTTGAAAATACAACAATTGAAATTACACAACGTGAAAACAATCAAATATATTCAACTCGTCAATTAGCGGGCTTACAACAATTCAAGCAACGAGACATCTCAGCTTATACATTCCGAGATTTAGTTACGTTAGATGAAGGTGCCACAATAGAACATGAAAATCGTTTAAATTCAATTAAATACACCATTTTTTATGATGCAAAAGAGAAAGTAGCGTTTAATGATTTGTATCATGTGTCGTTACGTTCCATTGTACCAGAACGTTTTACAACTAGTTTACCAGCGCAAAAACTAGTTATTCGACAAGGAATATCGGAAAAAGAACAAAATTTTGCGGTAAAAGCATTATGGTGGGCGCAGCAATTTTTCGAGATCCAAGTGCCAAAAAAGATCCAAGGTGAATTATTAGTGGACGAGCACGGCTATCGAGGTGCGCAAGAAAAAAATACAGTTATTTTAAATGATAAAATGTTGACAGAGCAGTTACACACAATGCGTCAATTAAGAACACAGCTTGAAACACAGTTATCAGAAGCGACAACACAATTTAAAGAAGATCAAATTAATTTGCAAATGTTAAATAGCATTATAAAGGATGTACAGAAGGCAGAAGCAAGTGTTATAGATGCTGAATTTAAGCATCATAAGCTACAATACAAAACAAAGCTAGACGAACAGTTTGCAACGCTTCAGAAACTAGAAATACAGACGACAACAGCACTACAAAACGAGCAAGAGAAAAAAATAGCTATCCAATTTGAATTAGAAAAGCTAAACACCGAGCTAGATATTTATGAGCAACTTGGAGTTTTAAAGAAAGTTCAAGAACAGCTTGCAGAAACGAAATCAAAGTTAAAAGACATGAATGATACTATTGATGAGACGAATAGCAAACTTAATCAATTAAAGGATGAGAGCTATAAACTTCATGATGTTTGTAGACAGAAGGAAAGTGATATTCGATCGCTTGAGCGTGATTTAACGGATGCGGAAAATGAAGTGCAAGGTACGAAGAAGC
Organism: Lysinibacillus sp. NPDC093216; assembly: GCF_050280325.1. NCBI lineage: Bacteria > Bacillati > Bacillota > Bacilli > Caryophanales > Bacillaceae > Lysinibacillus > Lysinibacillus sp. NPDC093216. Next base: position 244,796 of record NZ_JBNNVB010000002.1, read on the forward strand.
TGCTTGTCAAATATCAGGAAGAATTTGAAGTGGCAGAAGCCTCCATTTTACAAGAACAGCTTCGTTTGGAAGAGCTAGCAACAATTATTCCGGATATTTTTGCTGCAGTGCAAGAAGTACCTCTATCATTAAATAGTACTATTCCAAAGTTGAAGAGTGATAATACCACAGCCCGTATCAACTTTGAAAATGCACGAGTAGAAGATGTAAATCCAGAGGCAGAGCGTAATTATATTGCAGTAAAAGATGACTTTAACCTAAAAAAAGAGACAGTAGATCAGACACAGGAATACTTAGAAATCCACAGAAATCGAGCATTAGAAAATGAGAATCGTCTTGAAACAACCATTAATATGAATGTCCTTAAAATTAATAATTTATTTTCAAAATATATGGATGAATTTCAATTTGAAGGGAAAATTGAGTATGAACGTTTTGAAGATAAAAAAGGTCGTACAATTTTTAAATTGTATATTAAAGCACGAAAAATTGGACATAGTGGTCGTTTGGATGATGTTGGTACAAAGGCCAGACATGGTAAGCTTGGAAAAGGTGTGTCAGGCGGAGAAGAGTCATTAAGCTCATTATTATTTGCACTTGCTTTGCTACAAAATTTAAATACTTCACCAAGCTTCATCGTCCTAGATGAATTTGATAGTGCTTTAGATGAAGAACGGAAAGAAAAAGTGTTTGATTTATATGTAAACGAATTACAACGAAAGCTTATTATTTTATCTCCTAAGGCTCACGATGACCATTATTATAATAAATTTTCAACCGTTGTTGTCGTCGAGCACGATTCAGCAGTACCGATTAGTCGTACAAAAACGATTCGATTGCTCCCGCATTAGATAAGAACCTGAGAATATATGTAATAAGAGCCATTTTGATAGTATCCCCTTAAGTAGAAAATGTTACTGTAATCTGTAGTTATCATTCTACTTAAAGGGGATTTTTCGATGCTTAGAAAAAATAATTCATATACAAATGATTTTAAATTAGAAGTTAGCTCCTTGCAGTTTACTCTATAAGTTTCTGTATGGATTGGCGATAACGGAAATACGTGACTAGGTACATGCTGCCAGTTGCTAAAAATAGCAATGGTGGGATAGTGCGCATGATGGCGAATGGTGTTTCAAATAAAAAAGGAAATAGAAAATCAAAACCCTTTGCATCCCATAAACCTGGCGTAAAATAAGCATCTTTTATATTGAAAAAGTAATAATAATTGTCATTGGAATAAAAAATCATTAACCATATAAAAGAGAGAACTGCCCAATTGCTGGCATGCTTCATCAATCGTTTGTATTTAGCAATTTGCGAATCATTATCAGAAAATAATTCATCGTTGCCATCTTTTCTTTTTAACCAATAATAAGTGCCATCATATGATTTTTCCTTTAATGCTTGCCATCCAAAATCCTCATATAACTGTTTATAGTTAGTTCGTTTTTCACTCCGAAGATCTTGCTGATAATCAATACGGATAACTTGTTCGAGATCAGCTGTCTTTTTAAATGTATAAAATCCGCCAGAACTCACATTTGTACAAACCCAACCGTTGGACAACATATTATTTAACCATTGCTCTTCCTTTTCAATATCAAAAAAGATTTTAAACTTTATCATGTCCATCAACTCCCTCATATAAAGATAAAATTCGCTGCAATCGTTGTTGCTCGACCGCCAATATTTCTAGTCCCTCAGCTGTTGTTTGATAAACTTTGCGCCTTGTATCCTGGGTCTCTACAGGCGAAATCCAATGATATTTCAACAGATTTTCAATTGCTCCATACATAGTGCCAGCAGCAATCCTTACACTACCAGCGCTCATTTCCTCGATTTTTTGCATCATTGCATAGCCATGTAACGGTTCACGTAAGGCGAGTAGAATATAATGCATGGTTTCAGATAATGGTAGTAATTTATGTTTTTTCACAAGTTCACCTCATATACAGTTCAACTATATAGTTTGATTATATATAGTTGAACTGTATATTTCAACTGAATAAAAAAAGACAATGCATTATTTGCATTGTCTTGTAAGCTTAAATCACAGCGCTTTTCACGCCAGTCCATTTTGTAAATAATTTCTCGTTAAATGTTAGTGCGAATTGTATAATTGGCCCAAGACCAAAAGCCATTAGAGCTGTTCCAACCCCAATTGGCCCGCCAAGTAAAAAACCAAGTATAGCAACTGATACTTCCAAAGTTGTTCGTGCACGTGTGACACTCCAGCCCAGCTTATTAACAAATAGAAGCATCAATGTATCTCGAGGACCGATTCCTAAATTTGCCACCATATACATACCGCAGCCCCAGCCAAGTAATATTAAGCCAGATACATAAGCGAATAGCTGCATCCAAAAACCATCTATATCTGGTATCCAATAGTTAAAAATATCAATAAAAATACCTGCTAAAAACATATCTATAAATGTGCCTGGCAGTGGAAATCTCTTCGTGATAACCATATCAAATGCTAAAATGGCTAGTCCGACGAGAATTGACCAAGTACCAATGGTTAATCCTAATGTATTAGCTAGCCCAATATGTAACACATCCCACGAACCAACACCAAAAACCTGACCTTTAATTGTTAACGTTATACCTAAGGATAAAACTAAAATACCTGTTAAAAAGAACAGACACCGTGTGAAAAAAGCTTGCTTCATCATTATAACCTCATTCTAAAAATTCGTGTTGTCTAACAAAATATTATAGCAATAAATTTATAAATAAGCCGAAGATTGTCATTTCACATTTTTCAAAAAATAAGGTTAGACTCGCTAAAAAAGGACAAAATAAAGGAAATCAGAAAGGATGAGATGACATGACCTCTGTACGAGATGAAATATTAGAAGTTTTAAATCGGGAAAAAATAGGAACGATGGCAACAGTTGCGAATGGCAAACCGTTCTCACGCTATATGACATTCCAACATGAAGATTTTGTTTTGTACACAGTAACGAATAAACATTCTGAAAAAATGGAGGAGCTTCGTAAAAATCCATATACACATATATTGTATGGATACGAAAATAGAGGCTTTGGTGATACGTATGTTGAAATTGAAGGAAAGCTAACAGAAATTCTAGAGGATGGAATAAAAAATAAGTTAGCAGAATTTTTTACAAGCATTTTCGTTGGTAATCATGATGAAATGATTACACTAAAAATCGAACCAATTCGTATGCGTTTGATGAATAAAAAAGGGGAACCACCTAAGGAACTCGAATTTACAAACGACCATTAAGCTGTGGTCGTTTTTTGATTATTTATTGAAAATGAAGAAAATATTCATTGTTAAATGATAAATCTTAACTTGAATTTAGGCGAGTGTTCATGCATGATAATTCAAAAAGAAAACAGGGGTGCAGAGAATGACAACAGCTTGCACAAAATATATTAACAACGTAAGGAAAAATTGAGGCGGATTTTATTTTACGTAATGCACAAATTGCAGATGTTTTATCTGTGCGAAAGCGAAGCGTCAGCAACAAAGCGCTCAGTCGGAACGGAAATCAACCCCTCGTTTTGCCGAAGGGGCATACTACTATTTATTAGGACACCTTAATTTTCACCAAGATTTCCTCGACCATTTTGTTTACAACATAATGAAACGACCTAAAAGCATAGCCGCTTTCAGGTCGTTTTTTAAATGGGATAAATACGTGCTTTTAATTTCTTATTTAATATGGATGCCTGCGTCAGTGCTTGTTCATCATGAATTATCTCACCAGGTTTGTTTGCTTCACCGATAATATATGAGGAGAACGGCATCTTTAAGAAGTCAAAAATATATTGGAATTGTTGAATCATTGGTAGACCCTTTATATATGGGTCGTCACCACCGACAGCAAGAACAATGGCTTCTGTAGTTTGTAGTTTCTCTTTTAGCTGTGGAAACCGCTCATCTCGGATAGCTTGACTCAGTCGATCCACCATGTTCTTCATGATTCCCGACATGCTGTACCAATATATCGGTGTTGCAAAAATAACGAGATCGCTTGTTAAAAATGCATGGATAATTTGATCATAATCATCATCTACAAACTGAAAGCCATCGTTATCATGACGTAAATCGTTGATGGGCTCAATCGTTAATTTTTTTAGATCTATTTTTACATGATTTATGCCATCTAATACATAATCAGCTAGTTGTTCACTATTACTACCGGCTCTAGAGCTTCCGATAAAAGTGGTAATATTCATTAGAATCCTCCTCTATTCTTCAGACTATAACAAGTGTAAACTTATATTTATTATCGATAAAGCAGAATCTTTCGATGAAATATATCGAAAAAAACGATTTAGAGGTGGGAAAGATGGATCTTAAACAACTGCAAACGTTTTTAACAGCTTCAGAAACGTTAAGTTTTACCCAGACTGCACAGCTACTAGGCTATGCTCAGTCGAGTATTACAGCACAAATTAAATCGCTTGAAGAAGAGCTTGGTGTAGTTCTTTTTGAGAGGCTTGGAAAACGCATTACCCTTACAGAGGAGGGCAAGCGATTACAACAGTATGCTCAAAAAATGTTAGATTTAAATATGGATATGAAAAAAGCTGTATTAAATGAAAAAGCACAAGCAGTGTTAAAAATAGGTGCACAGGAAAGTCAATGTGTGTACCGTCTGCCGAGTATTTTACAACAATTTCAGAAAGCCCATCCGCAAGTAAAAATCATTTTTAAGCCTGTCAATACAACCGAAATCGCCAAAGAATTATTGCAGTCAGGCAATCTAGATATCGCGTTTATTACAGATGCGTATAAGGAAACACCCATGTTACATCGTGAGCGACTTATTCGAGAGCAATTAGTATTTGTCAGTGCTTCTACTAGTAACAACGCGGAGAAAAAGGTATTTTCTGTACAGCAACTTTCAAATGAAACGATGCTTTTGGCGGAAAGCGGCTGCTCCTACCGTAATCAATTGGAAGTACAGCTTCAGCAGGAAGGTGCGCTACCAATACAAATGATTGAATTTGCAAGTATTGAAGCTATTAAGCAATGTGTGATGTCTGGTTTAGGTATTACATTCTTACCCAAAATGGTGGTGGAGAAGGAATTAGAAAACAATCGTTTAAAAGAACTGACTACATCCATGAATTTAGCTGATATTTTTACGGATATCGCTTGGCATAAGGATAAACACATATCTCCGTATCTCGCTGATTTTATAGAGATTGCCATGAAGATGTATAAGCAGTTTTAAAGGTATATTTTGTTGTACCAGACTTCGATTTAGAATCCATTTTGATTGATTTTTTAAAATAATTAAAAAAGTGCGAATGATTTTTTTATCCATTTCGCACTTTTTAGTTCTTTTCACTAAGAAAGAGTATTATTGTGATTTATAAAAGTACCTCAAGGGTGTTTCTTTATTTTCAGTTGGCCTATGGAAAACTCATTGTTTCTTTAAAGTGCCAGAAAAATTAGTTCCTTCATCATGCTCTGTACGACAATCTACCTCGGTAATTTTAAGCGCATTATTAAGGCGCTCAAATTCTAATACACAACGATTGCCATTTGAGGATTTGTTCATCACAGCCTTAGTGCTAGAATTAATCGTTGCTGTCCCGTCGACACTCCCTGTAGCTGTCCCATCATTGGCAGTAATAAATATAGTAAAGCTTTTGCTTGTTGCGTTTGAAATATAGACATCACGACGATTAAAATCAGTTGAGCCTGTACCCCATTTATAGTAATACGAATAGTTACCATCCCAAGCACTTTTAGAAGGTGTTATCAGCTGCATTGTTTGATCTAGCTGACTTTGACCATTTTTCGCTCGTGTATTTAAAGAAGCCTTACTCGTATTTTCATGAATGGCCTGTGCGTCCTCTGAAATTTCATAAAAATTTCTTTCATCCATACGGTGTAGCATTGTCACGACTTGAGCTCGTGTCATATTGTTAGATACGCCAAAAAATTTCTGTAAATTGCGGTTTTCATACTGGAAGTTTTGACCAGTGGAAATATAATAATCGATTAAAAACTTTATGGATTGATCTAATCCACTTTTACCATTAGCTAAATGTGTAATTGCCTGTGCCACAACACCTCGCTTCACACTAGCTGCGCGAATATTATTATCGAAATATCCGTTTAATGGAACACCGTAGCTCGCAAGACGATTATAATATTCGTCAGACCCGTTTGCAGCAGGGGTTTGTTTTTTTAACTCATCATAAGGTGATTCAAGCTCATAAAAATTAGCAAGTAGTTTTGCGAATTGTTGCTCTGTGATTGTTGCATTGGGCTTAAATGTACCATCTGGATAGCCATTAACGATATCATATTCCTCTGCCCACATGATGGCTTCATAGGCATAGTGATCTTCTGGCACATCTTTAAAGCCAGCAGCTTGTACAGTGTATCCAGTTGCCACAACAAGTAGGGGAAGCAATAAAGTGCACACTAATTTTTTCATTAGTCACAGTCATCCTTTCTTTCTAGTCATGTTAATAGTTTGAAGGATATGGATATAAACTGCAAATTTTTCTAGTTTATAAACTAAAGAAAACTATTCTTTTATGAAAGAAGGAATAAAAAGAGATGTTGAATAGTTTTAATAAATACCTTCAAAAATGGATGCCTATTTTAACACCGCTTAGCTTAGTGATTGGTGTGTTGTTTGAGAACGTAGGGCATCAGCTCTTATTTTTAGTGCCGTGGTTGTTTGCTTTTATGACATTTGCAGGTAGTTTAAGCATGAATTTTGAAGGAATAAAAAATCTTAAAAAATACCCAACAGCTATATTAATTGTTATTGCATTTTTACACCTACTCATGCCAATTTGGGCTTATTTTGTATCAAACATCATCTTTCAAGATCATCTACTAACAATTGGTTTTGTTATAGCAGTCGCTATACCAACAGGAGTAACTAGCTTTATTTGGGTTAGTATTTGTAGGGGGCATCTTACATTGTGTCTTGCAATTATTTTAATCGATACACTCATTTCGCCCGTTGTCATTCCTGCATTACTTCATATTGTTGTAGGGCAAACAATCGAAATTGATACAGTTGGTCTCATTCTAGATTTACTTTGGATGATTGTTGTGCCTTCTCTAATAGGTGTAGCGTTAAATGAGTTTACTAAAGGTGAAATTGAGCTGACACTAGATAAGAAATTAGCCCCTTTTTCAAAACTTAGCTTATTTAGTATTGTAATGATTAATAGTAGTGCAATTGCACCGTATATTAAAAATATTAATTTGGAGCTTGTTAGTGTTATTTTGGTCGTATTTCTACTTGCTGTATCAGGATATGCTTTTTGTTTAGTGTTAGGGCATATACTTTGGAAGGATAAAAGTATTGTTACGATGTTCGTTTTTACAGGAGGGATGCGTAATATTGCTGTAGGGGTTGTAGTAGCGACTACATACTTTCCTGCAAAGACGGTTATGCCTGTAGTGTTTGGTATGCTATTTCAGCAAGTTTTAGCCTCGTTTTTTAGCCGAGTAATGGAAAAGTATCAGCTGAAATATGCGGAAGGTTAAATATAGGTTAAATGCAAAAATATTCGTGATTGTTCGGGAAGAAGCGAGTATGTAAGAATTCAGTGCTGCTATCATCGACTGTTAGTAAAGCGTTGCATCATTTTGTAACAATTAATGATGGTGCTAAAAATTTTGATGCAAAATCATCAAGTGAAAATAAAAAAGCAGAAGGTTTCCATTATGCTACCTTCAGAATATGATGAAGATAAGCAATATCCATGTTATTTAAATGTAGGATGGGGGAGATATGTCATATCAAAAAATATAAATTCGAGAGTAAACACCAGCACTTTTTATACAAGAAATTTTAGTGTTTTATGCTTGTTGGAAGTATTTGAGTACTAATTATGTCACTTAAGAAAGAAGAGTGCATGAATGAAAGAGTTAGATGATCTAAAGCTAACGATTCTTCCGTTAATTATTTTGCTAATTCTTATACTTTTATGGAAACTGACCGAGTCTGTTGGTGCAGGGATGATGGTCATTATTTTCTGGATAGGCTGGCGTCGCCTTGTAAGAAAATTAAAATAAATTGAAAGCGAGATATCTTGCTAATTTTTCGTAGACCCAGTTTTGACGTGCCTCATAAATGCCTGATTTGCCTTAAAACTCCCATAAAGCTTTATGTAAAAACATAACGTTTATCTATTGTATGTAGCTTTGTAATTTTGATTAAATTAACAATATCAACTTTGATATAAGGACAAATTCAAAGAGCATGTTTTGAAAAAAGATTAATCAAAACATGCTCTTATTTTATGTGGCAAATAAAATTTATTATAAAAAGTTTGATTATTTTTGATACGCTTGTTGCACTAAAGCCCCTGTTAGTTAATGAAAAATTAAAACAATTTTTATGTGTTCATACAACTTAATCGTTCATTCAATGCACCTCTTCCTTGAGTTTGAATAGCCTTGTATATTATTTACTCTCTAAAGTAATTAAAATTATTTTAAAGAGTAAATTTTTATTGCGTTATAACTCCATTTAATTTACTATATAGAGTAAAGGAGGGGAATTGTGGAAAAATGGATGACTTGAGATTAAACGTAAGCTTATTACGCAGGAAAGTACCGAATTTAACAAGTGCAGCCCGGCAAGTTGGCTTGCGATCAGCAACCGTTTCTAACCTATGCACGGGAAAAATACCTGTTGGTAGAGCCGAGGTTCGGACTTTAGTTGCACTTGCATCATTAGCCGATTGCAGCTTGGATAATCTGATTATCAGAGGGGAGAAAATTGAAATGATAGAAACTAAAATCAAAACTTTAGATTTATTTGCTCCTTTAGCAAAAGGAGGTACTGTCGGATTGGTTGCACGCCCTGGAATGGGGCAGCTCGTTGTATTAGCAGAATTACTCTATCGATTTAAAAATGAAGCATATAAAACAATCCTTTTAATGCCTGAAGGTGAACATCAAGGATTAAATGACCTTGTTGAAAATGTAGAAATCATTACAAACACCATTGAAGACACGTATGAGAGTATTGCGAATATTGGTGGAGACAAGGATATTATGTTCGTTGCAGACAGAACCCATGTTATAACAGGAGGAATCCAACAACTGCAGGAGAATCTCCAAGGGATTGGAATTCATTCTGTTACAACTTTCCTTGTAGATTTAACAGGTGAAGTTGTTGATGAAGATTTACCTTATGGACCACTTGAAACCTTTTGGCAGTTTGATGCTGATCTTGCTGCAAGACACCGCTATCCAGCTGTTAATCCTCTTAGTTCAACATCAACTGTTCTCGAAGGAGCACATTTAGATCAGGAACATTTCACAATTCAACAAAAAGCCCTAAAACTTCTTCGCCGTTATCGGGAACTACGTTCATTAGTGAATGCTAGTGGGATTGAACGGATTCCGGCCTCTGAGTTACAAACATATCAAAGAGGAGAGAGACTTGAAGCATATCTAACTCAGCCTTTTTATACTGCTGAGCCCTTTACAAATAAACCGGGCCAATCTGTCAGCCTTAAGGATACTTTGAATGATGTACAAGAAATTATGAACGGTGCTTTAGATTCTAGAGATGCATCAGAATTAGTGTTTATTGGGAGTCTACAATCCTAGAATAGGGTAAGAGGTCTTTTCTATTGTTTTGAAAGTTTCTTCTTCGACTAACCTAACCTGTAAGTTTAAGTGCATTTCTTTATAAACAATCAATCTTTTTATAAAAGCTACACGGACATCGTTTGATAATGGAATCAAACGATGTTTTTTATCGCTTTCCTGATGTGATCGATAAGGCGATATTACATAATTAAAGAACTAAATATATTCAAGACATACATATAATTAAATTATTGTAAAATGACTATGTGTTAATATTTGTAATTTTGTTACGATTTATTAATTAATGATACAACAAGGAGATACAGCATGTGGCGTAATCGGAATGTATGGATAATTTTATTAGGTGAATTTGTTGTAGGTCTTGGTTTGTGGGCTGGCATTATAGGGAATCTAGCTTTTATGCAAAAAGTCGTTCCGTCTGACTTTCAGAAATCATTAATTATTTCTAGTGGTATATTGGCGGGTTTAGTTGTAGGTCCGTTGGCTGGGCGTATTATTGACAAGTCGATGAAAAAAACAGTTATACAGCGGGCTAGTGTAGGGCGAATTATAAGTGTTTTATTTATGTTTATGGCACTTTATACAAATTCGGTTATTTGGATGATTCTTTTTTTAATTACGTTGCAAATAGCAGCCGCTTTTTATATGCCTGCTCTACAATCTATTATTCCAATGATCGTTAAGGATAAGGATTTAATTACATTAAATGCTTGGCAAATGAATGCTCGAACGATTTCAAGGATTATTGGTACTGCTGCAGCGGGATTCATGCTAAGTTTCTTTGAGCTGAAATGGTTGTACATCATTTCATTTATTGTCTATATAATGATGTTTGTTATTACGAACTCCCTACAATTAGATGAAACGGCAAATCAATCGTCGGCAACTAAAGAAAATGGCGACTTTAAAGAAGTGTTACCGATGGTGAGGGAGCACCCTGTTGTTTTAATGACACTTGTCTTAATGTTAATTCCAACATTATTTTTAGGTTCCTTTAATTTAGTTATTATGAAAATTTCTGAGATTCATCATTCAACGACAATATCAGGATAAAGTTTGTTTTATTAGAATCGTTTTCTTCTGTTTTGGCGAAATAAAGCATATCTGTAATTATTTTTTCATTCTATCAACTTGTTTGTTAATGGTTGCAAGATAAGTTCCATCATCCATATCATCTTCAATTCCACTGGAATATACTCTAACTAATGCTAAGGGAGTTTTAAGCTCATGTGTTAAACCTATCATAAATTGCTTTAAGTCAATGTTCCGTCTAGATAGATCCTGCTGCGCTTTTTCTAGTGCTTTACTCATCTTATTAATACTTTTTGCAAGATCCTCGATTTCATCTCCTGTCAGAATTTTAGCCTGTTTAAAATCCAACTCGCCAATTTCTTTTACAACTTTTTTGAGTTCATTTAACGGTCTTGTTAGTTTTCGAGATAGAAAGGTAGTAATAACAATAATTACCAAGACGCTGACTATCAAAAAGAATATGTTAAAACGATTAATAAAATAAGCTATATCAATAAAATTAGCCATAGAGGCTCCAATCATAATTAGCGATAAAACTGGACTTTTGTTTTCCTTAATTATAAACCTTGCCGACAATCTTATCCTCATCAACTTTTTGTAGTACTTTTTCGGAAACCCAAATATATTAAGTGCAATATGTTCTCTTGCAAGTTGCTGTTTTAAATTTTCATTTAGGACATTAATATTATCTTCTAGTGATATTAAGAATAGTTACATCAAATTGATGCTCGACCAAACTCTTATCTTCAAATTCCTTTTACGCTGAAAAAGCATTCGTTACTTTTTGGTTCAATTGATGAAGATAATATTTTGGTAGAAAAAATTGACATACCGCAAGTGAGATGCTAAATGTGATGATAACAACAAGAGTTGTATAAATAGTTAATTTTGTTCCAATTTTCCGTTTCATTCCCTTGTGCTATATCCAACACCATGATGCGTTTGGATAATATCCTCTCCAATTTTTTCACGTAGACGCCGAATATGTGTATCTACCGTTCGTGGATCACCCTCATAGTCTATTCCCCATACTAAATGTAGTTGATCTCGCGATAATATTTGTCTTCTATTTAGGCTAAATATACGTAAAAGCTAGTATTCGTCTTTGTTAAAATCAATTCTTTTCCGGATTTCCAAACACGTTTGCCTGAAATATCAATTGAAATATCGTATATTCGTTGAATGGATTCCAGTTGCAACAATTTTTTCGCCCTCATTAATAAAACTTTTGGAAAAAATGGATTATTTACATAATCATCAGCACCATCAGATAGGGCAATAAATTCATCTTCTCCTGTATCTCTAGGTCTATAAAAATGAATGTTGTTAATGTGCGATTTTTGTACTGCTGTAGAAGGGTTAAAAAGCTAATTCGATAGATTGGAGTAAGGATTGATAGTTACTTTACCATATTTAGCCGATTTCAACTCAAGTGTTACACAATAATGAAAGAAATATAAAGAGGCTGGAACTTAAGTGTTTTCAAAATTTAAAGCGCGAAAAATCAATGTCTAAAATTGATTTCTCGCATTTTTTTAATGTTTTGAGCAGTTATATATCAACCTCGTCGTTTTTGTGCTAGGCAAAAGTAAAAAATGTGTAAATTTTTTAGAAGAAAAAACCTTCTTTCGAGAAATTTTTGTAAAGGGGTTGATTTTTTTTCGTATTGGGCATATATTTTTCTTTAAGGAAACAAAATATCATTCAGGAAATAAAAATGTGTGAATGAAAGAATCGGATAATTTGAAACTGACGATTTTTTCGTGAGATATTTCATTAATTTTCGCATTTTATGGAAAATAACCGAGTCTGTCGAAGCGGGAATGATGACAATTGTTTTCTGAATAAGCTGGCGCCAGTTTGTAAAGAAAATCAGATAAAATAGGCTATTGGTGATATGAACTAGATGTTGACAGCATTCGATTTGGTGGGTATAGCAAACAATTGACCTTCTGAAAAAAGTGATAACAGGAAGTAGCGCGTTATTGCCCGTAAAAGATGTCTAGTTGTCAGAATGATCATATCAACTACGGATTATGCCTAAAATATAAAGAGAAAGAAGAGGTATTGAAATTCATGAAACGCTTTTTAGGAGTACTTGTTTTATCATTTTCACTATTGCTATTTGGTTGTTCTACTGAAATAGAGGGTGAAAAGAAAGGAGTTGTGGTTGCAACAACTGGTCAAATTGCAGATGCAATTAAAGAAATTAGCGGCGATCATTTAAAGGTAACAGCTTTGATGGGACCAGGGGTAGATCCCCATTTATACAAAGCTACACAAAGTGATTTGTCAAAATTAGATAAAGCAGAAGTTATTTTTTATAACGGATTACATCTAGAGGGGCAAATGCTTGATATTTTTGAGCAAATGTCAAAAAACAAAACTGTGCTCGCTGTTGGTGAAAAATTAAATAAGAAGGATCTACTTGTTAGTGATGATGAAACTTTGATACATGATCCACATATTTGGTTTGATATTGAACTTTGGAAAGGAGTCGTACAGGCAATCGGAGACCAACTTCAGGAAGAATATCCGCAATATAAAGAGGATTTTGAAAAAAATGAGGAAGCTTATTTGAAAAAGCTTGATGAATTACAAACATATGCAAAGGATCGAGTAAACGAAATCCCAGAAAAGCAGCGTATATTAGTAACAGCCCATGACGCGTTTAATTATTTTGGTAGAAGTCAAGGATTTGAAGTGCGTGGCTTACAGGGGCTAAGTACAGATTCAGAATATGGTGTGAAAGATGTGCAAGAAATGGTGGACTTTTTAGTGGTAAACAAAATTAAAGCCATTTTTATTGAATCAAGTGTCTCCGATAAAGCAATGAAAGCTGTTATTGAAGGTGCAAAAGAAAAAGGTCATGACATTGTGATTGGTGGAGAATTGTTCTCGGATGCTATGGGTGCTGAGGGAACAAAAGAAGGTACATATATCGGTATGTATCAACATAACATCGATACAATCGTCGATTCATTGAAGTAGGTGAAAAATATGAATGCATTAACAGTTGAAAATTTATCAGTCGCATATGATAAGAAAATAGTATTAGAAAATGCCTGTGTTTCAGTTCCTACGGGACATCTCTCAGCCATTATAGGTCCAAATGGAGCGGGGAAATCTACATTTTTAAAGGCCATCTTAAATCAACTACCAAATAAGGTAGGAAGAGTTGAAATTCTTGGGAAAATTTTTGAACCAAAAAGCTTAGTAGTTGGGTATGTTCCTCAGCGCAATGCTGTAGATTGGGATTTTCCAACTAATGCTCTTGATATTGTACTAATGGGACGTTACGGACATACTGGATTATTTAAAAGACCAACTAAGAAGGATAAAACTTTAGCACAACAGGCTCTTGCTAGTGTAGGCATGCAGGATTTCGCTGACCGTTCTATCGGTCAACTTTCTGGCGGACAACAGCAACGGGTGTTCTTAGCAAGAGCGCTATCCCAAAATGCAGATATTTATTTCTTAGATGAACCATTTGCAGGGGTAGATGCTGCTACAGAAAAAACGATAATCGATATTTTAAAAGATTTAAAAGCTCAAGGCAAAAGTATTTTTGTCGTACATCATGATTTACAAACAGTAAAAGAATACTTTGATTATACAATTCTTTTAAATAAAACAATTTTAGCATCAGGAGCAACAGAAGATGTTTTTACACCGGAGCAATTACAAAAAACTTATGGTGGTAAACTGTTCATGCTACAAAATGTATAAGGAGGGAGAATATGTTAAGTGGTAACTTACTTTGGGTACTAATCGGTACGATGTTACTTGGAATAGCTGCAGGTATAACTGGGACCTTCTCCTTCCTCCAAAAGCAAAGTTTGGTAGGCGATGCGGCGGCACATGCTGCACTGCCAGGAATCGCACTTGCCTTTCTATTAACAGGGCAAAAAGAATTACCTATATTAATGCTTGGAGCTGGCATTACATCTGCTTTGTCTGTGTATTGTATACAATGGATTGTTTCTTTTTCGAAGTTGAAAGCAGATGCAGCGATTGGGTTGGTTTTAACTGTATTTTTTGGGATTGGCGTTGTATTTTTAACAGTTGTCAATCGAAGTCCATTAGGCAATCAAAGTGGTCTAAATAATTTTATTTTTGGGAAAGCAGCGACGATGACAAAAGCTGATTTAATGTGGTTACTTTTAAGTGCAACCATAATTATTGTGGTCAGCCTGCTTCTTTATAAAGAATGGAAGCTCCTTATCTTTGACCCTGTTTATGCCAAGGGAATTGGCTTACCGATTGAAGCTTTAAAAGCTACCCTAACTGTTTTAATTGTCATGACTATTGTCACAGGCATACAGGCAGTGGGTGTAATTTTAATGTCGGCATTATTAATCATTCCAGCCGCTAGTGCTAAATTATGGACAAGAAAGCTGAGCTCAATGCTTGTACTTAGTGCAGCAATTGGTGGAGTGTCAGGTATTACTGGAACCTTTATTAGCTCAATACGAACAGGATTATCGACAGGTCCTATTATTGTATTAGTAGCAGCTGCCATTTTCTTTATTTCCTATTTCATTAGTCCAGCTGGGCAATTTAATAAATATCGTAGGAAAATGCAGTTTCGAAAGCAAGGTGAGTTAGGTTGATTGAATTTTGGGTTGTTTTTACCGGCATATTAGTCGGAATTACATGCGGGATTGCAGGTGTCTTTCTAATTTTACGAAAAATGTCGATGATAGCAGATGCGATTAGTCATACAGTATTGTTTGGCATCGTCATGGCTTATATTATTACTCAAACATTAAATGGCTTTTGGATGTTAATTGGGGCAGCATTCGCAGGAATTCTGACGGCCTACCTTGTGCAATTACTAAATTCCTCTGGCATTCAGGAGGACGCTGCCATTGGTGTTGTCTTTACGTCCTTGTTTGCTGCAGGTGTTCTACTCATCACATTATTTGCTGGTAATGTACATTTAGATGTTGAGCATGTATTAATGGGTGAAATTGCATTTGTACCTTGGGATAGATGGACATTACTGTCAATCACAATGCCAAAGGCCGTATGGATGCTATTGTTTGTACTGATAGTTAACATTGGGTTCCTTCTATTATTCTTTAAGGAAATGAAGTTAACTACCTTTGACCCAGTTTATGCTGCTTCCATCGGTTTACCAGTAATTTTTCTACATTATGGCTTTATGACAACCATTTCCTTTACAACCGTTTCTGCATTTGATAGTGTCGGCGCGATTTTAGTTGTCGCTATGTTAATAGGACCAGCTGCCACCTCCTATTTAATAAGCAAAACGATTAAACAAATGTTTATGTATAGTATGCTATTTGGGGCTGCAGCATCGGTAATAGGCTATTATTTAGCGAAGCTTTGGGATACGTCCATTGCAGGGATGATGGCAACAACCGTGGGTTTAATATTTATCATTGTATTAGTAGGTCAAAAAATCGCCGAGCGCCGAAGAAAATCGCTCGTTAGTCAATTAGAAGCTATGTAAAGATGAAACATCGTTTGATCATGTATCAAATGATGTCAGCTTGTCGACAAAAGAATAAATATAAATTAGTGTGTATCAATAAATAGTTGATTTTCACTCCGAGTGACGCTTTCCACGGGCTTGGCTTCAATCTCCACATCAACAGTAAGAGTCGACAAGCTGAAACCAAAATAATATGATGGCTATGCTTTACACTATATAAAAAACTAGCCTTACCACATAAACTTCAGGAGGAAAATGTGACAGTATCGACGCTCCTCACAGAATGCTAAATGGTAGGTTTGCTGATTAAAATTATCATAAAGTTTTATACAAAAAAAGTAACGTTTATCTACAGTCTGACATCGTTTGATAATAGAATCAAACGATGTTTTTTGTCATTTGCCTGTTGATTATTTCAAACTTTTGCCTGATTTTTACTTTCTATAAAAATAGTATACTGTTTAAAGCAATTCGAAAAGGCAAGAAAACATAATGAAAGGTCTAAACGGAATACATATTTATAGAGTAGAAAATATTTTTTAACATTCATAAAAATACAATTATTGTAAAACGCCTCTGTGCGAATATTTGTAATTTTATTACTATGTAATGATTACTAAATGAAACAACAAGGAGATACGCATGTGGCATAATCGGAATGTATGGATAATTTTATTAGGTGAATTTGTTGTAGGTCTTGGCTTGTGGGCTGGGATTATAGGGAATCTTGCTTTTATGCAGGAGGTCGTTCCGTCTGACTTTCACAAATCATTAATTATTTCTAGCGGTATATTGGCGGGTTTAGTTGTAGGTCCGTTGGCTGGGCGTATTATTGACAAGTCGATGAAAAAAACAGTTGTACAGTGGGCTAGTGTAGGGCGAATTATAAGTGTTTTATTTATGTTTATGGCACTTTATACAAATTCGGTTATTTGGATGATTCTTTTTTTAATTACGTTGCAAATAGCAGCCGCCTTTTATATGCCTGCTCTACAATCTATTATTCCAATGATCGTTAAGGATAAGGATTTAATTACATTAAATGCTTGGCAAATGAATGCTCGAACGATTTCAAGGATTATAGGTACTGCTGCAGCGGGATTCATGCTAAGTTTCTTTGAGCTGAAATGGTTGTACATCATTTCATTTATTGTCTATATAATGATGTTTGTTATTACGAACTTCCTACAATTAGATGAAACGGCAAATCAATCGTCGGCAACTAAAGAAAATGGCGACTTTAAAGAAGTGTTACCGATGGTGAGGGAGCACCCTGTTGTTTTAATGACACTTGTCTTAATGTTAATTCCAACATTATTTTTAGGTTCCTTTAATTTAGTTATTATGAAAATTTCTGAGATTCATCATTCAACGACAATATCAGGATTATTATATACAGTTGAGGGCATAGGTTTTATGCTAGGTGCAGCTGGTTTGAAATTTATTACAGAACGGCTGAACACTGGAACACTACTTTTTATATTAGCATTTATCATCGGTTCGATGGAGCTAATGCTAATATTCTCGGATATTAAAATTTTGGCATTAGTGGCTTTTGGAGTTTTTGGTTTTTCAGTAGGCTGTTTTTTCCCAACGACAATGGTGATTTTTCAAAAGCAAGTGCCAAAAGATTTTCATGGGCGATTTTTCTCATTTCGTAATATGATTGATTCTGTCATCTTTCAGGTCGTCTTATTATCAACAGGCATGATGCTGGATTTAGTTGGTTTAAGTGGATTGGGGCTTGTTTTTGGAATTATTAGCTTAAGTTTAACTATCACTTTTTTACTTTATTCAAAGAAAAAGAATGTTGTTATGCATGCTCATTAAATATAACCAGAAAAAGAACTGTCAAATCTGTAAGCGGTTTTTGACAGTTCTTATTTCTTAGTTAAGTCTACATTTTTATTGATTTTCCGAACGGGAATGCCCAATCCATCAGGTGTGGGATGAGCGTGAGCTTGGATAGGGAGTGCCACTAAAACCAGAAAGATTTGTGGTGCATCTAGTATCCGAAAATCCCACTCTTTTTTGTATGTATATTGTGGTTTATAAAAAAACTGATACATTGTGTAGGTGAACGAATATAGAAGAACAGACACAACCGTATGATTATTTACTATCATTTCGTTATTTGTCCCCGGTACAGAAGAAAGATTTTTCTTCGTGCAGATGTAGGGGAAAGTAGAAAGAAGGTGTTGAAAGATGCTTGGAAAAGCACAAGAAGTGACAGACAGTTATATTGATTCACCTGAAAAGCTAAAGGGCTTATATAAGCGAGTGCTAATCGTAGTTAGTCTCTCACAAGTTTTTGGTGGGGCAGGGCTAGCAGCAGGTATTACGGTAGGGGCACTTTTAGCTCAACAAATGCTGGGAACGGATGCTTATGCAGGAGTACCATCCGCTTTATTTACTTTAGGATCGGCAGGTGCGGCTTTAGTTGTAGGGAAATTATCACAACGTTATGGGCGTCGCACAGGTTTATCAACAGGTTTTATTGTTGGAGGACTCGGTGCAATTGGTGTAGTAATTGCCGCCATGATGAATAGTGTTATTTTATTATTCGCTTCTCTAGTAATCTACGGTGCAGGGACTGCAACAAATCTACAGGCTCGCTATGCAGGGACAGATTTAGCCAATAATAAACAACGAGCAACGGCTATCAGTACAACAATGATGATGACAACGTTCGGTGCTGTGGCAGGGCCAAATTTAGTAGATTTTATGGGGAAATTTGCTGTATCCATTGGTGTTCCGGCGCTTGCAGGTCCATTTATCTTATCTGCAACAGCATTTATTTTAGCGGGTCTTGTCCTTTTTGTTATGTTGCGTCCTGATCCGTTAGAAATAGCAAAAATGATAGAAGCGAACAAACGAGAGAATGAATATGGAAATAAGATGGAATCCCTTAGTGAAAAAGCTATCAATAAAAGAGGTCTTACAGTTGGTGCAACGGTTATGGTTCTTACTCAGATCGTAATGGTTGCTATCATGACGATGACACCAGTACATATGAAACATCATGGTCATGGTTTATCGGAAGTAGGAATTGTTATAGGATTTCATGTTGGTTCCATGTATCTTCCGTCGCTCGTAACAGGTATTCTTGTTGATAAAATTGGACGAACAGCCATGAGTATAGCTTCGGGAGTGACGTTGTTATGTGCAGGTTTAATAGCAGCATTCGCACCGAGCGATTCTATGGTTCTTTTAATCGTAGCTCTTTCTTTACTTGGATTGGGCTGGAACTTTGGTTTAATTAGTGGTACTGCTCAAATTGTTGATTCGACAGAGCCTTCCACTCGTGCGAAGACGCAAGGAAAAATTGATGTTTTAGTTGCATTAGCAGGAGCTTCAGGTGGTGCTCTTTCGGGGATGGTAGTGGCTAATGCGAGTTATGCGACATTATCTTTAGCTGGAGGTCTATTATCTTTAATCCTTATTCCAGTTGTCATTTGGTCAAGAAAAGCTTGAGATAAATTATTGATACTAAAATTTTTAATGGTTATTAAAATAGTTTCTAAGTAACCAATGTAATCTTTTTTTTAACATGCAGTAAAATCAAGAATTTAGTGTGAACTTAAATAAAATTTTATTAAAAAATAACTTAATTTAAGGTTCTTTTGTTGGCATTCGGTACTCCGAAATGTAAATCAAAAGAACCTTTTCCTCTTAATAAAAGCAAATAACTATGTAATTAGCTATTTGTTTTATAATCTGCTTCTGTTTGATTACATGCCTTAATTACCTCATTAAAGGCTGCTATAATTTTCTCAATTGTATATCTCGCTTCGAGTAATTCATTAGTTGTTTGTTCTAATTTATTTTGTAGTAAGGCTCTTACCTTTTTGATTAAAACTAAATAACTTTATTAATTCGAATCAAAAGATGGAATGAGTTATAAAACAGTAGCGAAAGAATTAAAAGTTGATTCAATGGTAAGACGTTGGGTTTCAGATAAGAAACCACTAAAGTGCCGCAGTAGAGAATTCTAATATGCGATAAAAATTCCTCAAATAGCCGTTTTTAATGGACTTCTGGTTAATTCAAATCTTTTAAATACCAGGCATTCATAGTAGAATGTTCAGAACCTGAGAGTGGCTCATGTAAAAGTGTAAATCCAAATTTTTTATATACCATACATGCAGTTTTTAATTGATGCATTGTTTCTAAGTAGCACTGTGCATAATGTTTAGATGCAAATGACAAAGCTGTTTCCATTAGCATCTTTCCAAATCCTAAACCTTGTGTTTTTGTACTTAAGTATAGCTTTTGCAATTCACAAACTTTATCATGTTCGTTAAGAGGTGCTATACCAATTCCACCAACTACCTCTCCTTCCATTTCTACTACCCAATAGTTTGCATGTTTTAAATTATTATAATATTGGTGAAGGTCGTTAAGTTGAGGGTCAAAATAAGCTGTCCCAGGAATCGCTAATCCAAGTGATTTTAGTGAATCTTGTATTATTTCCTTTACCTTTGCATTGTCTTCTTTTCTAATTTTTCGAATAATCATATTATATAATCTCCTTTAATTCGGTAATAATAAAGATAAGATTGCGAAAGATTTTTTGAAAATGGCATCCCTAAAACATGGACAAAGTCCACATTTTAAGGATATAGTTATATTAATGTTAAAAGTGGACAAAGTCAACTAAAGGAGAATATATGGATAAAGAGATTATTTACGATATCAGACAATTCAATAGATTTTACACAAAGGTACTTGGTTTATTTAATAACCAAATTCTTGATACATATTATTCACTGACTGAAGCACGAATACTATTTGAAATAAGCGAGAGAACTGAGTGTATTGCGAATATTCTCGTGCAAGAACTTAATATTGATAGAAGCTATATGAGCAGAATTTTACGTAAGTTAGAGAAGGAAGAATTAATAGAGAAAAAAAGCTCAACGATTGACAGTAGAAAAAACCTTCTATTATTGACAAAAAAGGGAGAAGAATTGCTAGAGAAAATTAATATTCAGTCAGATCAACAAATAATTCAATTGTTTAGTGGACTAACGGATAGTGAAATTAATGTAATTCGTAACTCGATGATGGTAATAAAAGAAAAATTTCATAAAAATAGATTTTAAAAGTGTTTAAATATTCAACGGATTTTGGAAGAGATGTTTAACTATTCGTATTCGTTTTTTAAAATTGAAACAAGTACTGCTCAAAAAGTCGATTCAACTGGGCCTTCCTCTCGCGCAAAAACAAAAGGTAAAATAGATGTTTTAGTTGCACTAGCAGGGGCTTCAGGCAGTGCTATATCAGGCATGGTAGTGGCTAATGTAAGTTATGCTACATTATCATTAGCTGGGTGTCAAAGTAACCAATGAGTTGCAAGAGCTTAAGATACAGCCTCCATTTTTGGCTGCTGTATCTTAAGCTATCGTGCAGATTAGTTAATACTTTAACGTCAAGCATTTGTTTATGTTTTAAACTTTACATATGGGAATCTTTATGATATGGTACTTATTACTAATATTGACAAGAAAGAGGTGAAAGCAATGATAACAGTTTTTAGAATTTTGTATGGTAAAAATGCAAAAATTGGAAATGGTTTGGCGTACAAAGGGAGTAGTCTGTCCTTTTTTAAGCCAAATAACCATACAAAAACAGTTATCGGAGCTTTTTCTCTACGGCAAATAAACTCTAATTCAATGACATAATGTCCTTGTTTATTTGTGCGTGATTTTATTTAAGCATAACACCGATAATTGTGTCGGTGTTTTTTTTGTGCCTAATTTTTATAAAAAGGTTAGATGATAACTCCCTTCTATTTACTCAAACAAACCAGAGTTTTATGGAAGGATGAGAAAACATGCAACAAAAAAACAAGTATATAAGAATTCAAGAGTTCTTGATGCAGAATAAATTTCCTAATTTTAGAATGAATCAAATCTCAAATGCTATATTCCAAGGGAGAATAAATAATTTCAATGACATAACGGTTCTTCCTAAATCCCTAAGAAAAATGTTAATTAAGGAGTTTGGAGAATCGATTTTAAATATTGCTGCTTTAAAGGCACAACATTCTGAACAAGTTATAAAAGTCTTATTTGGAATTTCAGGAGACGAAAAAATAGAAACGGTAAATATGAAATATAAAGCTGGTTGGGAGTCATTTTGTATATCCTCGCAGTGCGGTTGCAATTTTGGTTGTAAATTTTGTGCAACAGGAGATATAGGTTTAAAACGCAACTTAACGTCAGATGAAATTACTGATCAAATTTTGTACTTTCACTTAAAAGGACATTCAATTGATAGTATTTCTTTTATGGGAATGGGAGAAGCATTAGCTAATGTGCAAGTTTTTGATGCTTTAAATGTACTTACAAATCCGGAGTTATTTGCTTTAAGTCCTCGCAGGTTATCTATTTCGACTATAGGCATTATTCCGGGCATAAAAAAAATGACTGAAAACTATCCGCAGGTCAACCTGACGTTTTCATTACATTCTCCTTTTAATGAACAACGTAGCAAGTTAATGCCAATTAATGAACGCTACCCATTATTGGATGTAATGGACACATTAGATGAGCATATACGTGTGACCTCAAGAAAAGTTTATATTGCTTATATTATGTTGCCTGGAGTTAATGATTCTATTGACCATGCGAAAAAAGTAGTAAGCCTTTTAAGAGGTAGATATAAGAGAGGGAACTTGTTTCATGTAAACATCATAAGATATAACCCTACTGTTAGTTCACCTATGAGGTTTGAAGAAGTAAATGAGAATCAAGTTGTAAACTTCTATAAAGAATTAAAGTCAGCAGGAATTAACGTTACCATTAGAAGCCAATTTGGTATTGATATAGATGCTGCTTGCGGGCAGTTGTATGGAAACTATCAAAAAACAATAACCAATAAATAAGGGTGAGAGTAATGTTTAGAACGTGGGAAGTACCCTAATAATTTATTACTAACAATAAATTAAATTATTAGGAGGATATTTATGATAAAAGGAATCTTAGGGAGAAAAATAGGCATGTCTCAAGTGTTTAGTGATAGTGGAAATCCCATAGTTGTGACGGTTGTCGAAGTGGAAGAGAATGTGGTGTTACAGAAGAAAACCTTGGAAAATGACGGATACGATGCAATCCAAATTGGATTTTCTGATAAAAAGAATCCAATCAAAGCGGAAATTGGAAGAAGTCAAAAGGCAAATACCGTTCCTAAAAGATATGTTAAAGAAATTCGTGGAGCATCATTAGATGTTGGAAAACGTATTAGTGCAGATATATTCCAAGAAGGCGACATAGTAGATGTTACTGGTATATCTAAAGGAAAAGGATTTCAAGGTGTCATTAAAAGACATAGATTAAGTGGCGGTCCTGCATCTCACGGTTCAAGATTCCATCGAGCTCCTGGTTCCATCGGTGTAATCGCCAAAAATGATGGCATGAAAGTATTCAAAGGAAAGAAAATGCCCGGACGTATGGGTGGAAAACAGACCACTATTCAAAATCTTACAATCATAAAGGTTGATAGTGAACGCAACCTATTGTTAATTAAAGGAAATATCCCTGGAGCTAAAAAGTCGTTTGTAAAAATAGAAACTGCAATTAAAAAATTGACTGAAAATGGTGATGATTAGTGATAAACAAACAAAATAATTCCAGCCAAAGTATAAGTAGAGAGGATGTAGTTATTACGGATTTTTTGATGTTGACTGACAATGAAAAAATCCAACTACCATTCATCGTGGCAAGAGTTAACGATTATGAAATAAATTTAAACTATTTAAATATTGAGCTGATTAACGACATGAAGTTGGGTATCATACCTTCTGAAATGTCTTCATCAGACCTTCTTGAGTGTTATTATTGTGCTCTTGAATCAGTCATTGAACATGAGCTTATTGTACAAAAAATGAATGAGGATAGAAGCATTTCCGGATGGAAACCTGATAAAGAACAAATTACTGATTGTATGCAAGAATTATTTGACGAGTTTGGAATTGATGAATCAGAAGATTACTCTAAACTGGAGATTGAACAATTAGTATTGCAAGAATTGCGTATGCAACGATTTATTGATAATCAGTTGGGAGACAACAGTGTATCCAAGGAAGAAATTGAACATGAATACCAAAAATCACCTGAAAACGGAGATATGCAAAAGGAATACATTCGTGTCATCCTTGAATATGAAAAGCGTGAAGAGAAATATAAAGCCTTTGTTCTCGAATTGAAAAAAGCAGCGTCAATTGAAGCTTTTTTATAATTTCACTTTTCTATAATGAGTATACGTCCTAAACCTTAATTACATTCTAATGAAGTAGAGACGGGAAGGATATACCAAAGCTCTGATCATTTTGTTAGATTAGGTTTGTATAAGAATATTTTGTATAAATCTTATTTTAAACCAACAAATACTAACTCAATAGATTGGAATAAGGATTGATAACTACTTTACCTCTTTAGACGATTTCAAATCAAGCGTTATACAATAAGAGAAAGATTGAAAGGCTTAGGAGATATTCCTAAGCCTTTTTAAAGATTTAAATAAAAAAAGTGTTATGAGTATAGCATTGATTTTTTATGTATTCAAAAAGATTCCTTTGTTGGCGTTGATACACCGAATACTGGCAGCCCTGTTCGTAACTAAATAGGCAACAGACCGCCCTAAAATTGTTATAGCAGAAAATTTTTGTCTATTTGTAACATGGTAACTAAATAACAACATTTGGGGCTGTGGCAGGGCCAAATTTAGTAAATATTATGGGTGAATTTGCTGTTTGGTGTTCCGGCGCTTGCAGGCCCATTTATCTTATCTACATTTAAAATTCGATAAAAGCTTAGTAAAGTCTTCTTTGATGATGGCTCTTTAATTTGCTTCGGCTTCACTTCACAGTTAACATCAATCAGAATTTTAAGTGCAGGTTCTAAAGCAAATCTAAATTCAATGAGGACCTAGCACTCTTTTTTACATTAGGAACATTGCTAATAAAAATACGTCCGAAGACAGGCTTAAACCCGCTTTTCTGCCTCCCTACAGCCCATAACTTAACCTGATCGAAGACTTATGGAAATAGTTGGAAAAGTCTTCTGTTAATAATATTTTTTCCCAAACGTTCAAAAGGTCACTTTGAAAGTAAGAGAATTTATTCTTGATGTTGAAACTACCACCCATCCTTTCGATCGAGTGCGTTGGCATACTAGCTCGGAAAGTTCTAGGAGGAGAACACTAATTTCATCAAGAAAGTAGAAATCAAATGGGAAAGTCATCTGATGTCCAAAAACTTTTTGCAAATTATGGGTAGTTGGGTGGACTGGAGAATCAATTTTCTAGAGAAAAATTAAGATAAGTATTGATAAATGGGTTTAGACACAGTATTCAAAGGTTAATTTATCTGTATAATTATGCCCTTAAAATGGATTCTTTCCAACAGACTATCTCAATAGTCTTGACAACTACAGACTATCGCAGTAGTATTAGGGTGTGGCAAACTATTGCAATAGTCCACTTAAGAAAAGGAGCATGCGCGTATGCAAGTTAAATTGTTTGATTCGGAATTACAAGTCATGAATATTTTATGGGAAGAAGGCGATTTGACAGCTAAACAGCTCTCACAAATGTTAAACGAACGAATAGGTTGGAATAAAAATACCACCTATACCGTCATAAAGAAATGTATAAAAAAAGAGGCCATCGAAAGAATTGAACCTAACTTTATCTGTCATCCAATCGTCAGAAAAGAACAGATACAAGAACAAGAAACGACGGAATTGATTGATAAAATATTTAATGGTTCTAAATCTTTACTATTCGCATCCTTACTAGACAAGAAAAAAATGTCCGCGAGTGAGATTGATAAATTAAAACAAATTGTTAAAGATCTTGAGTGAGGAATTATGATATGAGTATTCTCAACATGAGTGTAGACGCATCTCTCATCCTCATCATTGTGCTATTGATGAGGATGTTAGTAAGAAATAAAGTGCCAAAGCAAACATTTTTAATTCTTTGGGGAATCGTTGCATTTAAACTACTCATCCCCTATTCTTTTTATTCAAAGTTGAGCATACAGCCTATGCTGAAAAACGTATTTGTTACGCTCACTCACTCAAATGATTCGGAAAGTATGCACCATACAATCGAAATCGCACAAACATCAAGCACGTTTTCTCATCAGCTTTTGATGACAAGCGATTCCGTCCAGTACCTTTGGGCCTGTGGGGGTATCGGGGTTTTTCTATTCTTTATAGTGGCCTATGTTAGATTTTATAAAGAATTTAAAACTGCCATCCCAGTGAAGAATAATGAGTATCTCGATCGATGGCTAAACGATCATAAATTAAAAAGAACGATTCAAATTGCAGTATCAGATAGAATTAAAACCCCGTTAACATATGGAATCTTTAAACCAGTCATCTTATTGCCGAAATCAACAAATTGGGAAGACGCTGCAAGTATTCAGTTTATTCTCACGCATGAATTAATTCATATTAAACGCTTTGACGTTTTGTGGAAAGTAATTTTAACGATTATGGTAGCTTTGCATTGGTTTAATCCCTTAGTTTGGTTTATGTATTTTTTAGTAAACAGAGACATTGAATTGTCTTGCGACGAAAGGGTTATTAGACAGTTTGGAGATAAGGCAAAGTCAACATATGCACTATCTCTCATCAATATGGCAGATGAAACCTATACGGTTACGCCGCTTTGTAATCATTTTAGTAAAAATGGGATTGAAGAAAGGATAGTGTCCATTATGACCTTAAAGAAAAAGTCGGTTTTAGGAACAGCATTAGCGTGTACATTAGTCATTGGAGGGGTGACCGTCTTTGCGGCAACTGGTCAAGAGCAACCAACGCTGAAAGAAGGCAAAGAACGAAATGGAGTTATTGTTACTGATGCAACAAATAGTACGACGGAACCACATGTAATCGCAACAAATAAAGACAAAGAACAAAATACAGTTATTGTTACTGATGCAACAAATAGTACGACGGAACCACGTGTAATCGCAACAAATAAAGGCAAAGAACGAAATGGAGTTATTGTTACTGATGCATCAAATAGTACGACGGAACCACATGTAATCGCAACAAATAAAGGCAAAGAACAAAATGCAGTTATTGTTACTGATGCATCAAATAGTACGACGGAACCACGTGTAATCGCAACAAATAAAGAATAAATAAGTTATTCCAAAGACTAGTCCTGAAATCCGGGACTAGTCTTTCATTTACTCCATCATTTTTTCATAATAAAACTAAATGCCTTCCACTTTGTTGGTGTGGTTTTAAAATAAAGTTTGATAAGAAATCCTATTAGCTTTAAAGTTAATAGGATTTCTTATTTCACTAACGTGCTGGTTAGTTGAACAAGCAAAAGTAATAATTATAAGTTACAAAACAGAGCGAAAGAATTAGAAATTGATCATTTAATGGTAAGACGTTGGGTTTCAGGCAAGAGATTACTAAAGTGCCACAGCAGAAGAATTTTATTACTCTTTGAAATATGGTTACTAGCCAACAACACTTGGTGCTGTGGCAGGGCCAAGTTTAGTAGATATTATGGGGAAATTTGCTGTATCCATTGGTGTTCCGGCTCTTGCAGGTCCATTTATCTTATCAGCAACAGCATTTATTTTAGCAGGTCTTGTCCTTTTTGTTATGTTGCGTCCTGATCCGTTAGAAATAGCAAAAATGATAGAAGCGAACAGACGAGAGAATGAATATGGAAATAAGATGGAATCCCTTAGTGAAAAAGCTATCAATAAAAGAGGACTTACAGTCGGTGCAACTGTTATGGTTCTTACTCAGATCGTAATGGTTGCTATCATGACGATGACACCAGTACATATGAAACATCATGGTCATGGTTTATCGGAAGTAGGAATTGTTAAAGGATTTCATGTAGGTTCCATGTATCTTCCGTCGCTCGTAACAGGCGTTCTTGTTGATAAAATTGGACGAACAGCCATGAGTATAGCTTCGGGAGTGACGTTGTTATGCGCAGGTTTATTAGCAGCATTCGCACCGAGCGATTCTATGGTTCTATTAATCGTAGCTCTTTCTTTACTTGGATTGGGCTGGAACTTTGGTTTAATCAGTGGTACTGCTCAAATTGTTGATTCGACTGAACCTTCTACACGTGCAAAAACGCAAGGGAAAATAGATGTTTTAGTTGCACTAGCAGGAGCTTCAGGTGGTGCTCTCTCCGGCATGGTAGTAGCTAATGCCAGCTATGCAACATTATCTTTAGCTGGAGGTCTATTTTCTTTAATCCTTATTCCAGTTGTCATTTGGTCAAAAAAAGCTTGAGATACATGATATAATACTAAAATTTTTAATGGTTACTAAAATAGTTTCAAAGTAACCTATGCAATCTTTTTTAAACCATGCAGTAATATCAAGAATTTAGAGTGAATTTAAATAAAACTTTATTAAAAAACAACTTAATTCGGTATTCCGAAATGTACATCAAAAGAACCTTTTACTCTTAATAAAAACAAATAACTATGTAATTAGCTATTTGTTTTATCATCAGCTTCTGTTTGATTACATGCATTAATTACCTCATTAAAGGCTGCTATAATTTCCTCGATTGTATATCCCGCTTCGGGTAATTCATTAGTTATTTGTTCTAATTTTTCATATGCTCATTCCTTGATAATTTTTAAAATCTAATTAGTCGTTATAAAATTGTAGCCATTGACAATAATTAAATTATCAGTTTTGAGAACAAAAGTACATTTAAAAGACAGCGGATTGGCACTTAATGATTTAAGGTTAGGGAAATACTTTATCCATTATGTACCTAAAAGTTTTGCCTTTTGGATATTTTTGTTTTGAAATTCATAGTGGGTAATACATTCGTTGTTAAATTCTAATTAGTGCGTTTTTACAATAAGTTGAGACACTTTCAGGTTAGTTCAATAAAAATGCTATAATCTAAGGTATTAAGAAGATAGTAGGGTTTATCATTTGAATCATGTAATATTAGACACAGATATATGGATTTATTTAGCCCAAGATACATATACAGGAGCTCTTCTGCAACTGAAGAAATGATTGATGTTGGAAAGTTAATAATTCTAGTTCCAGAACAAGTGAAAGCTGAATGGGATACGAGGGGAGATTAATGACGGATTTCTCAAAATGGCAATTGTGGTATGGAGTAGTTTCACAAGATACAGAATATGTTAAAGTCGGACAGTCGTCTGTCAAAGTAACTACAAATGATGTCAATACTACATCAGCGAGTAGACTAAGATCAGTACAATTTAACTTATCAATTGCCAAAATAATGATGATACGTTTCTACGTAGAAGATGGAACAAACTTTGGAAACGACTAAGTTGGATTACTTAGGAAACAGGAGAAGGTACATACTGTTCGGACAAGGATTATAGGTCCAAATTACAATAGACAAAATAAATACTGGAGAGTTTACTGAACGTTTATTCCAATTAGAAAATCGTTCGTTTTATAAACCTACATTTGAATAACATCGGAAGCTAGGAGGCAGCTCCTCAGCCACCACAAGCGATTCTGTTCGAGCTTGCGCAGAAGCACGGTGGTGGAGTCTGGAAGAAGAATCACTTGTAGAAAGTAATCTACATGCAATAGATTTTATTATTTCTTAAAGCATTAAAAAGCGTAAAAGCTTAAGCCCTTACGCTTTTTGTATGAATAATTATTTACTTTCTTTCTTTCTTCTGTTGATGTATCTGCATCTTCAGTCGTTGTATTTGTTTCAGCAGCAGCTAAAAACTCATCTAACGCTGTTTTTATATCTTCATCTTTAATCTTGATATCAGCATCTTTTATCATTTTCGCTACTTTTGTTAATAGTGTTGAAGTATTCGCTTTTGCTAGTTTTAATTGCTTTTCAAGCTCGGCTTTTTTATCTTCGTATGATTCTTTAATCTCACGCTTGTCCGTCACTTCGATAATATGATAGCCAAAGCTAGATTGAATTGGATCGCTGATAACATTTTTTTTCAATGCGAAAGCACCTTCTAAAAACTGTTGATCCATATTAGTTGCTTTGTTAAACCAACCTAAATCCCCACCAGTTGTTTGTGCTGCTTGTTCAATAGAATACTCTTTTGCAACTTTTGCAAAATCTTTTCCAGTTTCAAGTTCCGCTTTCACCTTTTTAGCAGTCTCTTCATCTTTTACTACTATATGACGAGCTTGGATTTCATTTTTGATATTTTCGTATTCAGCTTTAATTTCATCTTCTGTTACTTCCACATCTTCAACTAATGCCTTTTCTTGCATCAATTTAAGTTCTAGGGATTTTTTGTACAAAGATTCTGTTTGTCCTTGTTGTGCAATGAAGGTTTCGAAGTCATCGCCTAATTGCTTTTTGTCAGCTTCTAATTGAGCGTTTACTTCATCTTCTGTCACTTTATATTTCCCTGAAAGTACTTTTTTAATTATTAGAAGTTGAAATGCTTGCTCTCCCGTAGATGCTTTCATTTCTTCATATAAATCATTTTGAGTGATATCTCCAACTTTAGAAGTAGCGATTACTTCGTCCTTAGTTGCTGAATCATTACTACAAGCACCTAATGCAAGAACTGATGCTGCGAGTGTGAATGTTAATACTGTTTTTTTTCATGGAATTCTCTCCTAACTTCTTGTTGTTGCAGTTGTAAAACAAAGTCTATTTCTATTTCTATTTCTATTTCTATTTCTATTTCTATTTCTATAATTATTTTTACAGAGAAAGATTATCTCCATATAAACAGTACCTTAAGAAAACCTTAACAATTCATTAGAATTTGGCCAGAAAGCTAAGTCATATAACATCAAACAATATACCACCTAAAACTAGGGATTAACCATATATTGGTTATGGGTAGCGTTGTGCAATAACAATGTGGGGCGATGCAATGCAACAGATTGCAATCCCGAAATCAATATGTGTTATGGGATAAAAACATGTGTGGAAGGATGAGAAAGAGCCACCTCTTTAGAGAAATGGCAAAATAGCAAATTGAAGAATTAGAAAAATGAGGGATACCTTGTGATCTAATTAATTTAAAAGGGTCACTTGGGACAGTGACCCGAAGCCAATAAATTTTAAGGTGCAGTGTGGAGCTAAACTAATTTGCTTAACACTACTATAACTATGTTGTAATATCAGGTTTTGCATAGTGGATTACCTAGAAAATCGAATTTAAAGAATAAGGTTGTTACAGTGTGAGTAATATTTTTTCTGAACAATAAAAGATTTTTAAAGGGATAGCATGTGCGATAATAGTGTGTTTTAAAAAGATTCATTTGTTGGCGTTTGGCACTCTGGAAGAATGAAACAAAGAAAATTTTTTGTATATGAGAAGGTTTCGAAATGCTTATTCTTGATTAGAAAAAAACAATCGTACAGAAAATCTTTAGATAAAAAAGGATACAAAAAATCTAAGTGTAATACTGATGGTCGGGGGGCGAACCGACATTCCAAAGGAACACGATTTTGTGTCGTAACACTAGCGGAAACTAAGTCAAAGAAAAGGAATCTAACCCGCGGAAAGCCTTGTAAAATCAAGGTTTTTATTGGGTTTTTCCGTTTTTCTAAGTCTCTATATGGCTTCGCAGGAACTCAAACTCTATGTTTAGAGAATAATACTAAGCGACTTCTTTCTTGATTTTAACATAGCGTAAGAAGTTTTTTCTATAATGTAGGAGAGGTTCATACTTGATATTTTGGTCGCTCACAAAACCAAAGTGTACCAATCCACTTTTCCCCATCCTGTAAAATTTTTGATCCATGTAATGATTGCGGGTCAGGAATAGATGTACCTGGTTGGCAGTTTTCAAAAACTAATAACGTTCCAGTTGTCGGAGAAACTTCGATATTTAAATTCGGAAAATATGTTTCTCCTC
The DNA here is from genome assembly GCF_050280325.1 of Lysinibacillus sp. NPDC093216. Lineage (NCBI taxonomy): Bacteria > Bacillati > Bacillota > Bacilli > Caryophanales > Bacillaceae > Lysinibacillus > Lysinibacillus sp. NPDC093216. The sequence continues at coordinate 276,744 of NZ_JBNNVB010000002.1, forward strand.
CAGAGACAACATCATTCAAATATAAGAGCGCAGTATATAACCGTTGCCCTGAACGCTCAAGAAACGTTTTATATGCTTCTTCTGTTAAATCATAACAATCCAAATGAGCCTCAAATTTCCCGCCTACTCCATAATGAGCTACTTGTAAAGTTTCCGCGTAATGAATCGGTTGCTCAACAATTTCTGCGATTTGTTTACATACGCTTTGTACAACTTCATTATGATCATGGCTAAACCAAGCCAAATCTGAAACCCTTATTTCAGAAACTTCTAACCCGGATTGACCTACCACGGTTGCTGGTGTTAACTGACCACAAGCCAAATTAATCAAAGATTGACAAGTTTCTGGCGAGATCAGTGAAGGATAGCACCCTATAAACGGTTGTTGATTCAGTAGCTGTGTGGGTTTTTGCACCGTTTTAATGAAAGTTATAAAATCAATTTTGAAAAACGGCATATTGTATGTCGTTTTTTCTTTTTGTATGCTTTGAAAAAGAGGCTAAGACATAACTAACAGATTCTTTCATAAAGCCGAATAATCTCTAAATTAACAAAACACGATAAATAGAAAAACCGAACTATTCCGAAACATTTCATGAGCGTTTTAGTGGATAGTTCGGTATTTTTGTTGGCTGAAATACTTTTGTCCCAGCCTCTCTGATTATGAAGTTTTATGTATTTTACAATAGCAATTAACCTCAAAAACACTACAACTAAAAAGAGAATGAGAGATATGCCATTTGTTATCGTTTATTACCCTGAATGTCTTTCGAATAAAGAAGAATTAAAAAAAGGTGAGCAATAGTAGTCACTGTTCGTTAATCGAATGTTTCGAAATTCCTGAAGATTGTTACTTTCAAATGTTTTTTCCTTATCTATCTAATCAATTTTTTACGATACGTAGCCGTAGAATCAGTATTGATGGTTCTGAACCATCTTCATTTTCTGTGATGAAGCGCTGATTATGAACTTCATGGATTGCTAACGGGCAGATTAGTTGAGGAGTGGGTGTAATAGTGAAAGAACATTTCCTTGAACTAAGAAAAAACCTCACTTAATTCCTCATTTAAAGGAATTTAAGAAAGGTTTGTTTTATTTGTTGCTCTTCGAAAAATATTTCCGAGTATCTTCACGTATTTGTTTAGGTAATACTCTTTCAAGTTCTTCATTTAACCATGAAAGTGTTTTACTACGTAAATCATCACGCATTTTTTCTTCAGCGGAGAGCATAACTAAATTGATGGTACAAAAGGTGGGAGCTGAACAGCAGCTTTCTCTATACAAATATCCATTATCTTTAATATTTTTACATTGAAAAATAGGCTTAGGACCTTCAACTGCTTCAACTACATCCCAAAAGGAAATTTCTTCAGGGGACTTAGATAACCTATATCCACCCTTTACACCGGGGACAGAACTTACAATGCCAGCCTTAGATAATTTACCGAAAACTTTTGAAAGAAATGTCTCAGAAAGTCCTTGGAACTCTGCCAAATCCTTAATCCCAACACTTTCCTTGGAAGGAACACCAATTAAATAGACCAAACAATGTAAAGCATATTCAACTCCAACACTATATTGCATATAAACTCACCTACTTTTGATAAAGTATTATCAATTGTATCTTAAGAGGATTTAGAGTACTAGTCAAATAAATGAAACCTCCTTCTTTGGTAAGTTTACTTAATTGACAAAAATAAATATAACATATATTATGGATTGTGTTAATCGTCGATTAATTTAGTCTTTAATTAAAACGTGTTTAAGAGTAAATTAGAAAAAGACTGGGGCTACAAAAATAATCAAATTAATAGAGGTGGAACAATGAAAATTTTACAGTTAATGACTCATCCTGATTACAACAATCAAAAAAGAGCAGCAAACCGCTTAGCAGATGTTGGATTAAAAACTTTACAAGGAAAATTAAATGGTCAAGGAACAATCGAAGTATTAAACGTTTACGATCCAAATAATTTTATCCCGCAAGTTACTGCTGACACTTTAAATTTTACAAATCCTAAAGAAATGACTGCTGAACGATTAAAAAAACATGAAGCACAATATAAATTAATTAAACAATGGAAGTCAGTAGACTATATTTATATTTATATGCCTTTGCACAATTGGAATGTACCTGCAAAGTTTAAAGACTATCTGGATAATATTCTTACAGCAAGAGAAACATTCAAATACACAGAAACTGGTTCAGTTGGATTAATGTCAGACGAAACTACTAAGGTCACATTTATCCTTACGAGTGGAAGTGAATCTGATACTAATTACAGATATGTAAATTTAGATTTTGCGCCACAATATATGCGCGGAGTTCTGCACATGATGGGGATTAACCAAATGAAATTAATACGTGCTCAAGGCTTAGACATGTCTACTAACGACAAAGAAGAAATAATGAAATCAACTGAAAAAGCATTAGTAGGTTATATTAACTCACAATCTTTCTAAACTAGGAAAACCAGCGACCTAAAGGGCGCTGATTTTTTTAAAAGCAAAGGCGGATATTCTTTTTACTCCCACGTAAATATTTGACTATAATCGAATTGGATTTCTGACACGTACTTAAAAGAATTGAGTTTACTAGTTCCTTGGTTGCGTATGGGACGGAGGAGCCTAGCAGATTATACCTGCTACACTTCCAACATTAATAATTGCTGAATCCTCTCCTTTATTAAATAAGGTACAGTTGCTTTAATACAGTAAAATATTTTCTATAATTTAGATTACACATATTAGCATTCTCTGTTAAATGAACGCTTTTAAAGCGTTACCATATGGTCATTTTTTACTCAGTATTAACGCTGTAGCTGCTTTAGGCCATCCAACATAGAAGGCCATATGTGTTATCAAAGCAATAATTTCCTTAAAAAATCCGAAATTTTATTATTTAATTTTCTCGTAAAAGAAAAATTTATGAATTAGTAATTAGCATTTAGTAGTTGAAAAGTTTATGTACTCAATATAGTCTGTGTTTTTTCTAGTTTCTAATTTATTTACTACTATTAAAAATAATTCATTCCATCACTTGTCTTACCCTTTTTCATTTATGTTGTAATTCATTTAGTAGTCATTAATTCGATTTGCGGATCGTATTGAGGACATGCAGGATTTAAGTCTGTTAATAATGAGTGTACATGGTTAAAAATAGACGATGAAAATCAAACGACTTACGGAATAGGACATGAAATTATAAATGAACTTATGGTTAAAGAAGTGGGCAATTTAAAATGGGAAAATGGCAAGATAGATTTATTAGGTTATCTTAAGTTAAGGGGTACTATTGGTGCATAATTAATTCACTTTAGCTATTGGGATTTATTTTTTATTCTATACACAGATCTGTTCATTTTTAATTAAGCAATAGTAGATAAAGGAAGAATGTGATTATGAACGAGAATAGCGATTGGGTTTTTGCCTAACAAGTTAATTTCCGTGGAGGAGCTCCAAAAGTTTTGGAAAATGGAATGTACTTAAAATAATGTCCATTGTGCTATACTTATTTGACTATAAATCAGAGAACGATGTATGCTATATTGCCAATGTTGGTGTTCATCCAGACCATCGAAGTAAAGGTGTAGGAAAGTAGCTAATGCAGCGGGCACAGGATTTTTCTCAAGTAGGGCCAAATATTGATTGGCTAAGTTTATACGTTTCGGGTAAAAATCAATGGTCCAAGGTTTATACGAGAAATTTTCATTCCATACACATTTACAAGAAAAATAGTTTCGTCTGGTAATTTCATGTTTCTAGAAAAGGAGCCTATACTTATGAATTATAAAGAATTAAAAAAGATTGCAGCTGCGGTTACTTCACCTACAGAATTAAATGATTTTGTTCAGTACGGAAGTGTTGGTGCAGCGATTGAAACCGTAGATAGTAATATCTATACAGGGATTAGTATAGATACAGCTTGTTCCATGGGTTTTTGTGCAGAGCATGCGGCGGTCGCAGATATGTTGAAAAATGGCGAATATCAAATAAAAGCTTTTGTAGCAGTTGACTCGGAAGGAAATGCTGTTCCACCATGTGGACGCTGCCGTGAGTTGATCAGTCAGCTTTCAAAAGAAAATTTAGAAGCTGTTGTAGAGGTTGAAAATGACAGGTTTGTTTTATTGAAAGAGATTTTGCCGTATGACTGGAAAACCAATCGAGGTAGGGAATGGTAATTGGTCAAGTTTGAAACTTTATGTTTACTTGCTATCGATTTAAAAGTAAAAGCCTAGCAAAAAGTGCGCTTTCGGGGGAGAACACTATGTTGGTATCCTTCATGGACTGAATGCAGCGGATTTAACTTACTTTTCTTACTTGTTTAAACATAAAACACCCAGTTAGATAATTAATATCAAAAGGGCTGAAATAGTACATCCTTTTTCCAACATGAAGACACAAATATTGAAATAACTTAAATTCAATGCTATTATGGATATGTAAAGTCTTTTATTGGAGTGAATAACAGTAATGAAATATTCTAAAGCTACTAATTATGCACTACACACAATGCTTTTTCTCGCAAAGGAAACACCGGATAAACCAGTAGGTGTCCAACAATTAGCTGAAATGCAACATGTTTCTCCAACGTATTTGTCTAAAATCTTAACTAAGTTAGTAAAAGAGGGAATGATTAATTCTGCATCTGGTGCCAATGGTGGTTATACACTTAGTCAGAATTGGGAAGATATTTCATTTTTAGATATAATACATGCAATTGAAGGCAAATCGTCTTTGTTTGATTGTTGTTTATATAACGATCCTAAGTGTGTAATAAAAGAAGTAATGCTATCTGCAGAGGAAACACTAGAGAATGAGTTAAGAAACAGAAAAATATCGGATCTGGTGAAAAAATAGTTGTGGATTTAGTCCACCATTATTTTTTTGCACAATCAGAGATATAAAGAGTCTCTTAAGTCTGTAAATAAACTTAATGAACTTAGAAATTTTACACTCTAAGCTCTTGGTTTTGTACTTCTATAAATTTTCAAGTGATTATAGCTTAAAATCATTCTGTTTTAAACTTTAATTTGAGCTAGAATGCATGTTGTGATATACCGAAATGAAAATTTTTAACGAAACAATATGTACTCTAAACAACTTATGAAGGAGAGTTTCATGATGGAATTATTTGATTGTGCAATTATTGGTGCAGGTGGCGCTGGGCTAAATGCAAGTTTGATTTTAGGAAGGTCTCGAAAAAAAGTCGTTCTATTTGATAATGGAACAAATCGGAATCGCGTGACTCAGGAATCACATGGATTTCTTACACGTGATGGAATTAAACCTGCAGAGTTTAAAGAAATAGCTTTGAATGATGTAAAAAAATACCCATCAGTTCATTTTTATCAAAACACGGTTATGAATATAACAAAACAATCAAAGGGTTTGTTTAAAATTGAGACGTTAGAAGATCAAGAGTATGTTGCTGAGAGAATTATTTTGGCAACGGGTGTTCAAGAAGAATTCCCGCTGATTCCGGATATGAGAAATTACTATGGAAAAAGTTTATTCAGCTGCCCAACTTGTGATGGGTGGGAATTAAGAGATAAGCCTCTAATTATAATTTCAGAAGATGAAGAACAAACCCTGTTTAAAGGAAAACTTATCTATAACTGGTCAAAAGATTTAGTAATAGCCACAAATGGTCATGAACTTTCTAATTCGACATTGAATGAACTACAAAGAAAAGATATAACTGTTATTACTGAACCTATTCAACATTTAAAGGGTGTGGATGGTTATTTAAACAAAGTAGTGTTTAATTCAGGACTTGAAATCGAAAGAGTTGGAGGATTTATTGTACCTAATTTTGTGCGTCCAAACCGATTTGCAGAGCAGCTCGGTTGTCAACTAAATGAAAATGGTAGCATTGTTGTGGATGAAGCGGGGCGTACATTACAGGAAAATGTTTATGCAGCGGGGGAGACAGCTAAACTAGGTCAGTCTTCGTTAATAGTTGCTGCTGCTGAAGGATATAAAACCGCGATGGCAGTTGTTTTCGATAGTACAATTTAAAAAATTTTAGATTAATTACAGATATTAAATGCCTTTAATGTTCATTGAAAGGGGGATAGAAGTTTTAGATTATATCTTTAAGATTTTGATTTCCGCGGAGGAGGAAAAAGTTATGTCAATTACTCATGTAACAACAAAGCAAGAATTAGGAGAACACTTAAAAACTGAAAAGATTGTGTTAATAAATTTTTGGGCGGAGTGGTGTAGCCCTTGTAAAATGTTCGGAATGGTTCTTAACCAACTCAATGAAGAACGCGGTGATAAGGTGGAAATTTTAAGGGTGAATGTTGATAAAAGCCTAGAACTTGCAGCGGAATACCAGGTACTAGGGATCCCTCATTCTCGTTTGATTATTCATAATAAATTACATGAACCAATTGTTGGATATATTCCTTTAGAAAATCTAAAGCAAATTATTGGAGTTTGATTTAAAATAGGAGGGAAAACATGGAGATTCTTGAGTGTGCAATTATTGGTGGAGGACCTGCAGGATTAAATGCAGCATTATTGCTAGGTAGAGCGAATCGTTTAGTAGCATTGTTTGATACAAATAATGACCACTTTGCATTCGAGCTTCAAGAGAGTATTTCCAGAAATGGAAATGCTGCTATCGAATTCATGCAAGTAGCAAAAGAAAAATTAAATCAATATCCTAATATTCATTCCATCGTTAGTCAAAATGTTAGGGTCATTAAACAATCAGACAATAAGCTTTTTAAAATTTATGCTGAAGATGGAGAGAGCTTTCTTGCTGAAAAAATCCTTCTGACAGATGATGCTAAAATACAGACAGATATTCCCGACTTCGAGCAATATTACAATAAAAGTATTTTTAGATCTCCATATAGTTATGGTTGGGAGTTAAAGGATAAAAAGTTGATTTATATAAATTAAACAAGGGACGTTGCGCTAACGGCCAAAATAATTCACAATCTATCAAATGATTTAATCGTGGCAACAAACGGTAATGAAATAAAAGAAAATGAAAGAAGAGAGTTAGAAGAAAAGGGAATAAACGTAATTACTGAAAAAATTAAAGAAGTAAAAGGAGATAATGGGATTTTGAGGAGCGTAGTCTTTCAAAATGGAATAGAGGTAGAAAGAGAAGCGGGCTTTATTACACCGTCCAATTTCACAACAAATATAATTGGTCAAGGATTGACTTGTGATCTTGATGAGCACGGATTAATTGTTGTTGACCATTTTGGAAGAACTTCGGAAAAAAATGTTTATTCAGCTGGTGATGCTGCTCAGCCTGCGCCAACGGAAATCGTACTTTCAGAAGCAACAGGTATACAGGTAGCAATGACTATTAATTCAGATATTTCGATTGAAAAGTTTTAAATAGTAATGAACTATAAGTGCAATTTTGTAAGACATAGTAAAGAAGTTGCTTAAGGGGAGGATTCGTTTTGCCAACCAAGGATTTTTTTGTTGGCAAGATTTTTACTGCTCATTTCCCGAATATTAGCTATTCATTGTATCCCGAGCATTGGTAGATGCTTTCGAGTATGATAAGTAAGTGCCAATGCAATGCACTGTTTTAATTTCGTTGATTGGTATTTCATCATTTTCAGCAAATACAATCGCTCGATTACCTTATAGCTGAATAAACCTCTATAAACCTCATTTAACTGAAATTTTTTTCCGTTGAAGAGCAACAGTATAAAATGATTAAACTTTTTTATAAAAATTGAACAATACTTCACAAAGAAAGAATCCGTTTTGATGAGGGCACTGAAAAAGTCCATATCTTCTCACATTGCGAGGTATTCAACGATTAAATCGTTGAATACCTCGCTTTTTTCATTTGGCACTGTGACTCTACTGTTGTTTTCCGAAGCATTCCGCTCGCTTTCCCGCAGGAGTCGAGCGATGCTTCTCCAAACAACGCAATGTATCAAACTATTATTTTAGTCACGCTTTCCTTGTGAAGAATCAATTAGCTTACTGTAAGGGAGTCATTTCAGTCATTGAAAAGGAACCACAAATTGCACAAATACCGGCTGTCAAAGAAAAGCTGAATGTCTTAAAAGAAGTCGTAGAAATTTTCAAGAACATCTAAATTACTCTTCTGATGCGGATGCGCGAAAAGGGCATAAGACGGTGGAATCTTCTTTCTTTGGGTACAAGACACATATCGCGATGAGTGATGAACGTATTATTACAGCGGCTGTCATTACAACAGGTGAAAAAAGTGATGGGAAATATCTTCAAGAATTAATTGAAAAAAGCACACAAGCAGGTATGAAAATTAATACAGTTATTGGAGACGCAGCTTACTCTGAAAAGGCAAATATCGAATATACTAAAGAAGAGAAAATCGCCCTTGTGGTAAAGTTGAATCCTATTCTTACACAAGGACCACGAAAAGAAGAAGACAAGTTTGAGTTTAATAAAGATGCTGGAATGTTTGTTTGTAAGGCTGGCCATCTCGCGACAAGAAAAGCACGTACGGGTAAAAAAGGAACGAGTAAGAGTCAAAGTCAGACATATTATTTTGATATTGAAAAATGCAAAGTATGTCCAATGAGAGAGGGCTGTTATAAAGAAGGCGCAAAAAGTAAAACGTATTCTGTCACAATTAAGTCGGATACACATGCCGAACAAGAGGCATTTCAAAATACGGAAGCATTTAAGTAATTAGCCGCAAATCGCTACAAAGTAGAAGCGAAGAATAGTGAATTAAAAAACGGACACGGGTACGATACGGCATCGACAGCGGGTCTATTTGGCATGGGAATTCAAGGTGCTACAACGATATTCGCTGTCAATTTGAAACGGATATTAAAGCTACTAAACGAAAATGAATAAGGAATAGAGACAGAAATAAGGTTCGCTTTTATGAAAACGTAAGTTTTTCAGTGCCCTCCGTTTTGATCAATCTTTTTTTCAAAACGGATTCTTTTTATTTATTTTTAAGGGGATTTTATTTAACGCCCTACAAGTAATCCAGGCTATTGAAAATTAGGATGATTCCAACAATACACATTATCCAAGAAAGGGCTGACCCTGTATTATTTGCTATTTTTACCCGAAGTTTTTTAAGAGGTTTTTGCATCCTCCAACCAAACAGGAGATAGAAGAGAAACAGCAAGAGAGAAGGCATCACCATGATAAAATTGTATCCAGCTAAAATAGAAGACCATTCCATCCATGATAGATTAGAAGTAGTCATTATTCCAATTGCTGCAAAATAAGGGAATGCCGTACCTACTTCAATTAATGAAGTAGTGAATCCAAGAGCTACAATTGAAAGAATGCTTTTTGATTTTGGAGAAGGCAGGTCTGAATTTTCCTTTGTTGGAACATAAAAACTTGCGATGAACAAAATTGCTCCAATAATAAAGACTATCCAGCTTACAATTCGATTTTGAAATACGCCAGAAATAATCTCAAGCAAAAAACCTAATCCTAACATGAATGAAACTCCAACAGCAAAATAAAATCCTGCAACCGTCAATAAATAAATCAATAAACGTTTATTAAGTTTCTCTTTATCTGTTAAAAGTAAATATACCGTTACCCCTAATGTGGCAGGGCTTAACGTATCCAGTAAAGCCAAACCTCCTATCAGGAGAAGTAGTTCTGTACTCACTGTTCTTTCCCCCTTATTCCGGTTGAGGATTATTCTTTTCAGCTATAAAAACTACATATGCCTCGTTCAACAACTCAAGTACATCCTGATCAATCGGATATAATCCCAGTTTCTCTGACTGCTTTTGCGACATCCTTATTTCCCACAGCTTATCTAAAAATTCATCCTCACCATCAAATTCCTCTAAACGCTTTTCATCCATTCTTCTAATGATATTTTGAACTTTGGTTGATTTAGGACCGTCCTTAATATAACGCTTTAACTGACCTATCAGAGCAATCCATTCCAGTGAATCAGAACTGTCACTTGTCATATTGGGAACCTTTTTCCATAGCTTTATTTCTCTTTCTTTAAATATAGATTCTCGATAATTCTGCTGTATTTCTTTATCTTTACTGGATAATTGCATGATCTTCTGAATCGCAACCCAGTTTTCTTCACCTTCTATAGCAATTCCATGTATCAATTCCCGTAAAGACTGCTCTATTTTCTTTAAGTTTTCCTGTTCGTTTATGACAAAAGATAATTGACTCTTTAGACTATCCGACCAATCCCAATCACTAGAAGCGAGCATGTTCTGAATCTCATTTAAGCGAAATCCAATCTTTTTTAAAAATTGAATCTGCTGTAGTTTTTTTATTTCATTATTCGTATATAAACGATGACCACCTTCTGTTTTGGATGTTGGTTTTAATAATCCGATTTTATCGTAGTGACGCAGTGTTCTTACTGTAACACCTGTCAGCTCTGCCACTTTGTTAATGTGTATCAACTGATAAACCTACCTTCCTGTACGTTAATACCTTATTGTTAACAACTGTTTTATTCATTCCACTTTTATTCTTCTTTACTAGAAAGAGATTTAAGTAAGTACCCTGCTCCCAAGCCAATCAGTACACCAGGAAATGCATGATCCATAGCCAGTCCAATACCAGCACCTATAATGACACATCCATAAATAATTATATCTCCCTGTTTCATCTAATCCTCCTTATTTTTCTAATTTATTTAGATATTGCAAAAAGTAGTTACTTAACAGTATACAAAATGACGTAACGTAAGCTTCAAGGTTTTTTACCTTTATTAATTAATTTATAGAAACCTTGAAACTGACGAGGGGTCAGCTTCTATAATGGTATCCAAAGAGAGGAGTGGTGAATATGAAGAAATACTGTATAGTTATGTCGGTTATTCTTACTATAATGTTTTTAAGTGCCTGTGTGGGAGGGGAGGAAAGCGAAGACATTCAAATGGCTTCCCTTAAAGATATAGATAGCATTTATATAGAAAATGGAAGTGTCAATTTAGATGTAGTATCAGCGGATATAGAAGAATTGGAGGCCAACTTATTTTTATATGACAATGGTCCGGGAATTGTAATGGAAAAAGGGAAACGAAAATTAACGATTCGATTAAAAAATGATATAAGCCGTCTGTTTAAAATCGGGCGGATGCCTCATTTGGAAGTTCGAGTTCCTACTGAATTCAAAGGGGAAATCATTGTTAATGGCTCTTCTGGTAACGTCGTTGGAAAGAATCTGCAAACGCATGATCTCCAAGTTAATGGTAGCAGTGGTAGCGTAAAACTTGACTTCCTTGACTTTCATAGTGAGGTTCACGTTACTACAACAAGTGGAAAAGTGGACATTGCATTGAATGAGGATGAACCTAATGCCACGTTCCTTCTCAAATCTAACAGCGGAAGACGTTCAGTTGGCATTGTATTAAATGATAAACAACAAAGCAAAAAAGAAACAAAAGGAACGTCTGGGACTGGAGATTATGAAGTGCAGTTGGAAACCTCTTCAGGAAATATATCATTGAAATAAATACGGATACTTCTTCAAAGTTAATGCATAGTTAAATAACATGAGACCTTTGAATGAAGTGCGTTTTGTAGAGGACACTATAAGTGTAAGTGATAAATTTAAATGAAATTGATTTGACCTAGCTCCGAATGAGAAAGCCCATGCAGGGTGTAGCCCGTCGTCTTTAGACATGGGATGAAAGTTGAGGTCAGACAAGAGGTAGCTTTTACTTATCTTAATTGTCTGAAAGGGTGTTATACTCCATGTATAGATAAGTAAAAGTCTTTAAAACACGCTCGTTAATTGAAAATTGGATATTGTATAAAGTTCGATAGCCTAATACATGCTATTGGTAAAACAATATGAATTAAAAAATGTCTGCTAATGGTGGAAGCAGGCTATCCCGAAGCTAATGAGTATGTAAAAAACATTACAATATAAAAAAATAATAAATAATAAAACTTTACGGCGAGTTCGTTACGGATAGGCATTACAAAAATTTTATTTTAACCATACTAAAGTAAACAGAAAAATTAATATTCTTCGGGTTGATATAGGGATGATGAGAAAGATAGAAAAAAACGGAAAAAAAGGGTGCCGGTTGAGGATGATAATTTAACTTATTTTGTACCGTTTTCGTTTCCATATCGACCAGAAGCTTGTTTTTTGTTAGCTTCTGCTTGTTGGATTTGTTGTCTAATTTGATTAACATCAGTCTCATTCCCAAATTCTTGGTTCATCGAATTCATTGCTCCAGAAGCTTGTTTTTTGTTAGCCTCTGCTTGTTGGATTTGTTGTTTAATCTGATTAACATCAGTCTCATTCCCAAATTCTTGGTTCATCGAGTTCATTGCATTTGGGGTTTTTTTGTTAAAGTTTTGGTTGTTGTTATTCATGGATTTCTCCAAGCATTATTTAATAGCGGTATCATCTTTGATATATAACTTTCAACCATGGAGTTGTATTTAAAAGTAAAAGACTTAAACAATTAAAGATCATAATGAGAACTATAAACTTAGTCACATAAAGTTTGGCTTTTTATTATGTCTTGGGAGGTTGAGAATGATATTGAAAGAGGAAATATTAAAGGGTCACCGGAGGATTGTGACCCTTAGTACCGATTCGAAGGTGAAAGGTATAATTAGTATTACCTTACAATAGTTATGAGCATTATAGGCGGTGTTAGGTATTAATAACCTTTAGTCATGAAAGTAGCGCCTACAATAATTAAAAGAATGAATAGAACAACAATTAGCGCAAATGCTGAACCTGTGCCATAACCACTACCACTACCATAGTATTCAGACATAGTAATTTCCCTCCTCTCTATAATTTTATAATATGTAAAGTTTTCAAAAGGGATTGCGATATTTATCTACTTACAAAATTTAATTTTAAAAATAATTTTCAAATATTTTAATGATAAAGAGGTCACTCTTGTAAAAGTGACCCTTAAATAAGGTGATTTAAAGCTAAATAAGCTTTACCCATTATTCTCGCTATTTGTGATAGGTATTAACAATGGCTCTTTAGATTAATACAAGAAAGTAGCGCCGATAATAATTAAAAGAATAAATGGAACGACAATTAGAACGAATGATGAGCCACCATAATCTTAGATGTCACACAGTAATTGTTAAGTCTATAGTAGTTAAAATCGGAAATTAGAATATACTATTTTTACTATATATACTCTTCGGCAAGTTGGGTATGAAACTAAACTACTGTATTTTAAAAATTAATTTCGTGGTATAATTTCCTAAAAAAGGAGTGGTTTTTTGGGAATTCGAAATTATTTTAAAGTAATAAAAATTCTAGTATGTTTATCTGTTAGTTTATGCATCATTAATTACCCGATTATTTCCTTTGCTGCAACACTTGATCCTAATGTAGCTAGTGAAAAAAGCAACTCTAATGACATTGATACTGGTATAGCAAACTTGAACTACAATAACAGAGAAGTTTTAGCGGTGAATGGTGACAAGGTTGATAGTTTTGTCCCAAAAGAAGGTATTAACTCAAATGATAAATTTATAGTGGTTGAACGTAACAAAAAATCACTTACAACTTCACCGGTAGATATTTCAATTATCGACTCTATGGCGAATCGTACATATCCAGGAGCATTACAACTTGCCAACAAAGCTTTTGTGGACAATCAACCTAGTTTATTGGTGGCCAAAAGAAAACCGCTAAATATTAGCATAGATTTACCTGGCATGAAAAGGGAAAATACTGTGACTGTGGAAAACCCAACATATGGTAATGTATCTGGAGCAGTAGATGAATTAGTATCTAATTGGAGTGAAAAATATTCAACAACCCATACTTTACCTGCAAGACTACAATATTCAGAATCTATGGTTTATAGCAAATCTCAAATAGCAAGCGCTCTGAATGTTAACGCCCAAGTTCTTGATAATTCTCTGGGAATTGACTTTAATGCAATTGCGAGTGGAGAGAAAAAAGTGATGGTTGCGGCATATAAACAAATATTTTATACCGTAAGTGCAGAACAACCTAACAATCCATCAGACCTTTTTGATGATAGTGTTTCTTTTGAAGAGTTAACTCGTAAAGGGGTAAGTAATAATGCTCCTCCCGTTATGGTATCAAATGTAGCGTATGGCAGAACAATTTATGTGAAATTAGAAACAAACTCTAAGAGTAAGGATGTACAAGCTGCTTTTAAAGCCTTACTGAAGGATGTCAATACTAATGTAGAAACTAGTGGACAGTACAAAGATATTTTTGAAGAAAGTTCCTTTACTGCTGTAGTATTAGGTGGAGATTCACAAAAGCATAACCAGGTTGTCTCAAAAGACTTTAATGATATTAGAAAAATAATTCAGGATAATGCAGAATTTAGTCTTAAAAATCCAGCATACCCAATATCCTATACAAGTGTTTTCTTAAAGGATAATTCAATTGCTGCTGTCCATAACAATACAGATTATATCGAGACGACAGCTACAGAATATTCTAAAGGCAAAATCATCCTTGATCATTATGGTGCATATGTTGCTCAATTTGAAGTAGCTTGGGATGAATTTTCATATGATGAAAACGGGAAAGAAGTACTAACCCATAAAACGTGGGATGGAAGCTGGAAAGACAAAACAGCTCATTTCTCTACAGTAATACCACTTCCGCCTAATTCAAAAAATATAAGAATTTATGCAAGAGAATGTACAGGTCTTGCATGGGAATGGTGGAGAACGATTATTGATGAATACAATGTTCCATTATCTAATGAAATAAATGTTTCAATTGGAGGAACTACATTATACCCAACAGGTAATATTAATTAGGTATAAACTTCCGCCCTGGAAAAACAAACGGCTGAGGCTCTTGTTACACAAGAACTTCCGCCGTTTTTATTTCCTCAAACATCTAGCCGGATTTATGAACACCAATGACTCTACCGAGTGCAATTCCACCATAATGGTAATCCCTTTTTTCTATGAACTGAATATGAATTTAATACTCGATTTATTATCAAAAGATTTACTCCGAGATATATTTAACCTTAAATGTTCAATAACTCTTGTTTAAATTTATTGAAACTAAAGCTTACAAAATTATAAGTTTCATGTAACCAAATTTAATTGTTAAAACTAAAATTGTGTTTTAAAATTGCTATTGTTGAAAATAATGAGGTATTCTTATGGTTTAAAATCCCCCGTAAATGTTAGTTGAAAAACGCATATGCGGAGGTTTTTTACGAAAGGTGATTTACACTAGTAGGGAGAAATGTACTAGCTGTCTGCAATTATATTTTACAACTTGACAGAAGTCTATATGGGGAGTAGTATACAATAGCTACGAAAAAGATACTGTGAAATAATATATTTTGAATGCAATATATACTTATAATCTAAGTTAATATACATCTAGATTTAAAAGTAAGTAAACGAGGTGCAAAAATGAAAAATTTTTTAAGTAAAAAAGATAACCTATTAAACAAATTTTTAGGGATATATTTATTAGCTGTTTTAATGTTATGGATTAAAACATACATCGCTCAAACAGCACAATTTAAACTAGGAGTAGAAGGATTCCTTCAACATTTCCTTTTACTATTAAATCCACTAGGTTCAGCAATGCTGTTTCTAGGAATATCATTTTTATTTAGAGGAAAGAGAAAATATACATCACTAGTTGTAGTGTATACTCTGATGTCTATTCTTTTATATGCCAATATTGTATATTACCGATTTTTTAGTGATTTCATTACATTACCTACAGTTACCCAAACGCAGAACTTCGGAGATTTAGGTGGTAGTGTTCTTACTTTAATAAAGCCTTATGATTTCTTGTTCTTTGTGGATGTATTCGTAATGTTTTACTTACGATTCTCAAGAAAAATACAAAAAGATAGCAATCGTTTTGGATATAAAAAAGCAACGGCAATCATTACTTTTGCATTAGCAATATCAATCCTAAATTTAGGACTAGCTGAAGCTGATCGTCCGCAACTATTAACTCGAGGTTTTGATAGAAACTATATTGTGAAATATCTCGGAATGTATAACTATACGATTTATGATTCAGTAGAAACGATGAAAGCATCTTCACAGAGAGCTTTGGCGGATAGTAGTGATATTACAGAAGTGATGAACTATACAAAATCCAACTACGCCAAACCTAATACGGAATATTTTGGTAAAGCAAAAGGAATGAACGTTATCTATTTACATTTAGAATCATTCCAAAACTTCCTTATCGACTATAAGTTAAACGGTGAAGAAGTTACACCATTTTTAAATTCATTAACAAAAGATAAGAATACATTGTATTTTGATAATTTCTTCCATCAAACAGGTCAAGGTAAAACTTCCGATGCAGAATTTATGCTGGAAAATTCTTTATTTGGATTACCACAAGGATCTGCTTATATTACAAAAGCACAAAATACGTATCAAGCAGCCCCTAGTATTTTAAAAGATTATGGTTATACATCTGCTGTATTCCATGGTAACAACGGAAGCTTCTGGAATCGAAATGAGATTTATAAATCATTTGGATTCGAGCACTTCTTTGATGCTAGTTATTATGACACGGGTTCTTCAGAAAACATGGCTGAATACGGATTGTTAGATAAACCATTCTTTAAACAATCTGAAAGTATGTTAAGTTCGTTACCACAACCTTTCTATACGAAATTAATTACGGTAGGGAACCATTTTCCATATAAAATGGATCAAAGCTTAGTTACAATTGATAAAGCTAATACTGGAGATTCAAGTGTAGATAATTATTTCCAAACAGCACGTTATGCAGATGAAGGGATCAAACAAGTATTCGACCAATTAAAAGAATCAGGATTATATGATAATTCGATGATTGTTCTTTATGGTGACCATTACGGTATTTCAGATAATCATAATGATGCGATGGAACAAGTCATTGGAAAAGAAATTACACCATATGAAAATGCTAATTTGCAACGCGTACCATTATTTATCCATGTTCCAGGAATGCAAGGTGGAACTAACCATACTTATGGTGGCCAAACAGACCTTCTTCCAACGTTATTACATTTACTAGGAATTGATACGCAAAAATTTGTTCAATTTGGTTCCGACTTATTATCAAAAGACCATGATGAAGTTGTACCATTTAGAAATGGCGGTTTTGTCAGTCCTACTATTTATTCGGTTAATGGGAAATTTTATGATAATAAAACAGGTTTACTACTAGATGATAATCAATTAGAGTATGCGAAAACTCTTAAAAATAATGTAGATCGTAAATTAGAATTATCTGATAAAGTTGTGAATGGTGACTTATTGAGATTCTATACGCCAACAGATTATACTCCGGTTGATCGTTCTAAGTATAATTACTCGAAAGATAAGTAAACTTTTACAGCGGAATTAGGAAATTTTACATCAGAAAAGCGCGGGAAATCAATGTTTCTAAAATTGATTTCCCGCGCTTTTTAAGGTTTTGACCAGTTTTATTCCAGCCTCTTGTTTGGTTTCTGAAAACTTTTGATTAAGCCTTTTTCCATGAGTTTCTTAGCTATTTTACTTATGGCACTTCCTATAAGGACTCTGTAAGTTTTGTCACGTTGGGATCTACATTTTTTCAATACATTCGATACAGTATACTTTATAAAACTGAAACTTAAATCTGCTGGATAAGAATCCATTTTGAATAATTTTTTTCAAAGGGGTTCTTTTTAATTTATCGTAAATTAAGGGTTTATGAGGTGTATTTGATTAAACTTTACTTATAGTTACACTCGAAAAGATTAAATAAGTAATAGAGAGTATTTCAGCTTGAGCAGTTTACACAAAGTACTTTAAAAGACTTATTTTAAGGTTGAGCTGTTTTTTATTAAAGAGTAGGCACCTACCTAACACTTTTCTATCCCAATTTCATAAACTGTGCATGATATTAACCTATTCATTAACTTCTTTCAGCAATATTTTTTTGTATTGAAAGTGCGACGGCAGTTACAATTATTTTCTGTACCGAAAGCATAGCGAAAGGTACGAAGTCTCCCATTCCTATAGTTGTGAGATGAAGCGGGTTTAAACTTACTTTTCAGCAGGTGTTCAAACATTCGCTGAAAGAAGTTAAAGCCTCCGGCGGATGTCACGGAAATCGGCAAGGAGTTCATAAAGGATTTTAGCCTAAATCGCATCCATGCGATAACTGCTAACTGGCCTGCATCGGTGCCGCTGTAGCTACACTTTCGCGCAAAAAACATCTTTTGCTGCCGCTACGTTAACACTGCGCTTTCGCACAAAAAACATTTGCATGCCTAAGTGCAAAGCTGATTTCGGACGCAATGACGCCGAGGCATAATTGATAGAGTAACATGAGAAAAATATTTGGAAAGTAGGGGGAGAACATGTACGACCAATATCTCAAGCACTATTGGTATTATGAATACCCAGTTAGCTTTATGAAACCAACACTTCATATTTATGCACCATCAGCAGTATCTCCGGCATATGGAGCTCCAGTAAATGCTGGGAGGTATGTACCATCCTCAGTATTTCCGGTGTATACAACCCCAGTAAATGCTTCGATGTATGAACCATCCACTAAAAAGGAAATTGATTGTCAAAAGGAAGCTTTTGTAAAGAATTTTTTTTTCAAAGATAAATCATTTAATTTCGAAACGTTGCGTGCAGCTGGATTCGCAGTTGACAACGGCGCTGATCTAAACGAAGTGTTCTTGACCGCTGCGGCAATCCCCGAAGGTGATGAAGAAGCATGGATGATGGAGTGGAAAGCTATCGCAGACAGAATTTATGTACGCGGGAAAGATTCCTTCGAGCATGGAGACAAGATTAGCGCACGAGAGGCATTCTTGCGTGCTTCAGCCTACTATCGTAGCGCTGAATTTTACCGTCGCAAAGATCCAATAAACGATCGGCACGTTCTCGAGCTGTTCGGTCTTTCTCGCGAGGCATTTGTGAAGGCGGGCAAACTGCTGGATGGCCCCTTCGAGGAGATCTCCATCCCTTACGGCGAAGATAAGCTCCACGGATACCTGCTCCTCGTGGACGACAGTGGGAAACCCCGGCCGACGATCATTTACACTAATGGATTTGACTCAACGACAGAGGAAGGCTACTACGTCATTGGCGCAGCCGCGTTGCGGCGTGGTTTCAACGTGATCCTGTATGACGGTCCCGGTACGGGTCGCATGATCCGCGAGAAGAAAGTGCCCTACCGTCCGGACTGGGAAGCGGTACTCGGTCCTGTAATGGATTACGCTGAGACACGTCCTGAGGTCGACAAGTCCAAAATTGTGCTATTTGGGTATAGCATGGGTGGATATCTGTGCGCTCGGACAGCGGCTTTTGATCATCGTCCAGCAGCGATCGTGCTTGACGACGGTTTGACGAGCTTTTTCGCGACTTATCCTCCGCTCCCGGAATTCCTCGTAGAGTGGATCAAAGCCGGATACGATGAGCAGGCGATACCCGTACTCGAATGGATTAAGAAACACGACACCTACGCTCGTTGGGCACTGCAGAATGGTGTATGGGTGTTTGGCGCTTCGAATGAACCGGAATACATCCGTAAGAGCGAGCAGTTTGCTCTCACCACCGAAGACATGCATAAAATCAAGTCCCCTGCTCTAATTCTAGAGGGAGAGAACGATCTTGTGTTCAAGGGGCAGGCAAGTAAGCTTGCGTCCGAGCTAAAAGCTCCGCATAAGCATGTCGTGATGCGGAACGCTGATGGTGCAGGTGAACACTGCCATATGGGCGCAATGCGTTTGCTTCATCAGACAATCTTCGACTGGCTCCACACGACCTTGGGAATCGTTAGTTGGACAACAGGACTATGAGCAAAACAAAAAGGCAGTTACAGATTTTTCGACCGAGAAAGACCTTGCAGGGGTGTAGCCAGTCTTTAGACATGGGATGAAAGTGAGGTCAGACAAGAAAGTAGTCTTTACTATCTTAATTGTCTGAAAGAGTGTTATACGGATAGTGATCTATTTTTTTGTGATTCAAAAAATGCCGTGTAATACATTTTGATTCCAATTTGTAATTTGGTCTAGAAAAGCTTGAGCACTGGCGCATAATAATAAGTTTCACTACAAGACATTAATAAGAGTAGTTCGATAGAGGAAGCCCAATTAGACTTTGTCAATGGGCTTCCTCTATTAAAATGTATACAAGTATTTGACAGGGGGCGCCGTATCCTATATAACGACGAAAAAAACTTTGTGTTCAATATGTCTCTTTGGGAGCGAAATGGCCGATTCCCTTTAATTCAAAGTCAAAAAATTTAAGGATTAGTTCATTTTCAGTTTCAATACAGTAATATTTATCAATGTCGGCTTTTCCTCCTTGTAGAATATTTGCAAGTATAGGGGAGAAAAGCGGTAAATCGGTTAAGCTTAAATGTTTTGCCCCTTTAAAATGAGTAGTATATGCTCCTTCGAACTGTTTATTATTGAGTTTGTTCGCTACATAAACAGGAGTACGATTCAGTTGACGCCAAACATCGTCTGAATAAATGTTAAAAAGAGGGGTTGTGTAGGCTTTGCTGCTTGCCATAAAATTATCATCAGCTTTGTTATAAATAAGTTCACTAAAGAAAGGGGCATCGATATTTACTACTGCACTTACATCATCGCGTTCTCTACCTAGCAACACACTTGCAGCACCTCCCATTGAGTGCCCAAACACACCAATTTTCTCTGTATTGATATGTTGATAAATAGGGTCATTGTCACTTTTAGCTTTTGTAAGTATTGTATCAATGACAAAATTCATATCGTCTGTTCGTAGTTTCATCCATTTTTGAATGATATTGTACCGTTCTTCGTTCGAATAAAGACCTTTATTCGTATTTTCGACTTCATTTTTAAAATCTGGACTGATCATAGTTACTATCCCATCCTCTGAACGAGTATAGAAGGAATGATAAGGATGGTCGATGGAAACGACTATATAACCGTGGCTTGCCAGCTCAGTATAAGTAGAACTGTTGCTTGTCTTGATACCATATGCTCCATGTGAGAATACTAATAGAGGGTATGTTCCATCTGCGTTTTTGGGATACCAAAATTCCACATTAACAATTCTGTTGTCCCCCTTGTCAGAAAACTCCTCAATACGGCTCTTGTCAATATATGTGTCAGTAGCGGTTGCGACTTCATATTCTCCTGTCACTTTTGGTGATTGATACTGTGGAAAAATAATGACAGCTGAAAGTACAAAGACAAATATCAATATCATCATAATGGACTTCCACACAATGGTAGAAGTTTTGTATTGTTTGATATTCTTTTTCTTAAGGATAAGAGATACTGTCCCATATACGGCTAATAAGAAAAGTAGGATAGCAAGCATTATCCAGCAAAAACTCCAGACAATCACCGATGAAACAGTGAGTATCACAAATACAATAAATACAGTAATCCTAATCCAATTCTTTAATTTTTTATGGTTTTGCTTAGTTGCTATGCAGTAGATTGCAAAAGCAATCTCGAAAATCACAGCTATTAATAATAGTAAAATTCCCATAGTCGTTCCTTCACCTCATTGGAAAAATTTTTATGAAATTATCATAATAAACAGATGAAAGGATGTATATGGAAAAACGGTAAGTTGTATTTATAAGCCAATAAGATGCAAAAAACGGTAAGCTCAAATGCTTACCGTAAGATCAATTTCGCCTTGGCGTAATTGCCGCTGACGCTCCGCTTTCGCGCAGTAAACATTAGTAGCTGTCGCTTTGCTTTCGCTACCGATAAACAATGTGTCCGGATTTTGAATTGTGCCCAGGCCTGCACGAGGGCCGACACGATGTCGGTCATTTCGGTAATGCCACAGGACGTGGCGTTTTACCGATGCAGGTCAGTTAGCCGTTTTTGCAGGATGCGAAGGTTTTAGGCTAACATCCTTTATTCATTCCTTTGAAAATCCGTGACACCCGCCGGAGGCTTTATCTTCATTCAATAGGTGTTTGGATACCCACTGAAAAAGTAATTAAAATCGCATTCATCTTACCACCTATAGAGGTGGGAGTCTTTCACTGAATGAAGATAATCTGTTGCAGCCAACTACTGTACTGCTTATTGAATTTCTTGACTACTCACCAAAGTCTTTCTTAAATGTCTTTAGTTTTTCATTGATTTTTTTTGCATCTTTTTTATCATTTTGCCATGACAGTAGATGAACAATGATATAGATTACCGCAATTTGCAGTGCAAGAATGATTAGCCCCGTACCAGTTACAAGATTCATAGCGCTGCCAAGGACAATCAATAAAATCTCCAAAGTGAAGAAATGAATAATAATCCTTATACGCATTTTCTTCTCACTTAGATCATCAGGAGAATATAAAATAAATCCCGTTAATGCACCTAAAAATGAAAATGCCATAAGGATATAAATTGACTTCAAATCGAAGGCCATGTCAGGATCATAAATTTGTCGCAATATAGTAATAATCATGATTATGGATCCGAAGATAATAAAGAAATTCTTAATTATCTTTTGTACAAATTCAAAAAAATTCATATGTATCCCTCTTTACAAACCAAGCATATTTTTAAGGACAGGTACATACTGCCTTGATATAACAGTACGTTCTCCGTTATCCAGGACAGCTTCGAACCGACCACTAATAGTCGGATAAACAGATGAAATTTTGGCGATGTTCAAAATAGTTGATTTCGATGCGCGAAAACAGTTTTTTCCTTTACATAATTCCTCTAACTCGTACAGTTTTTGTTTCACCTCAAAAACGTTGTTCCTGCAGTACATAAAAATTTTTCCATCGACTGCCTCGAAATAATAGATATCACTGAGCCTAATGCGGTGAATACTATCTTGCTGATGTCCGAGTAAAATAGGATTTTCAGATTTCAGCTTGTTTAAGATTTCATTTATTTCTTCATCAACCTCATGACACCTAATAAGAATCTCTTCTTCTAATTCTAGGCTTATTTCTTCTATTGAAATTTTGATATTATCACCCACAAAAATTCAAATTATTTCAGTTTTACTCGAATTCTGTATAAATTTGCAAATGAAACATAGCTAAAAAAGGTTTATTTATTCTAATGATAACAACTTCATATACAATCCTTTTTTACATTTTATCAGGTTACCGTTTTGATTTTATTTTATGATAGTATCCAGAATCTGCTAAGTCAAGTGCAGGAGAACTTGGAGAGAAAAGAAACTCTCACTCGTTATGATGAGTACCTTTTCTCTCCAAGTTCTCCACTTTTCGTTTTAATTGCTCTATATCTCTTATTTTAGTTATTATGAATTTAATTGATAAATAAATAGCGAATATTAATAAAATCAGTATAATTGCGATAATAATTGACTCCAACATTAACATCACATACCTTTCTTACTTTTTCACTTTTTTAAAAACATATTAAGTAATGACTCCTTACAGTTCAATATTACTAAACAACAACATGCAAGTAAAATGAATATACAGAATTGTTCTGTATTTGTTTTATAAATTCAATATAGTAAATGAACGAAGGGGGAGAGCGTGATAGGATTGAAGAATATATTTATTTTTGTGGGAGGGAAACTAAGCAACAATATTTGGAATAAGTTAAAAAGTAACCGCTGTCTTTAAGGATTTACTTCGAAGTGAAATGAAACCATTTCCTATAGAGGATGTAAATATCTCAAACAAAGTATTATTAATTGATTAATATAAATAATGTCTGCTTATGAGGGAAAGCAGACAGGAAATTATATAATGATAGGAGGGGTACTAACAGTTTAAAAAACAATTGAACTTATTCGTTATTTCCATAAGAATTCGATTTAAAATACCCTGATTAAAAAAACACCAACTATCATAACAATTAAACCAAATATTTGTATTGGTTTAATTTGATTTTTCGAAGAGTTAAATAATCCGAATTTTTCTACCATCAGGCTACCAGTGATTTGACCAAATAAAACAAGGACTACAGTTTGCCCGTTTCCGATTTGATCAACGAGAAATACATTTATTAGAACATAAGACCCCCCTAAAATACCTCCAATCCATACCCACCAAGGAGCCGACTGTTTAATAGGCTCTTTAATATTTGTGTAAGAACGATCCATGACCCCAACGACGATAATTAACGTAATGGTACCTACCAAAAATGAAACAAAGGCTGCGTGGGAAGAAGAATTCAGAACTTTTCCTAACTGACCATTGATAGCAATTTGTATAGCCAGTAATATTCCTGACATTATTCCTACTAAACGCCAAATCCATTGATTTAACATGTTTTTCTTAGTTGCTTCGGAAGGGTCTTGGTTAGTTTTCATACTCGGTAAAGCCACAGCTAAAAAAACGCCTATAATGACTAATAATACTCCAAAAACTCGGTTCAAACCGAAAGAATATTGCCTAGAGTTAATCCAGCCATAATTGTCTATTAGCATACTCATCAAAGTCATTCCTAAGATTGGCATTATCGCGGTTTGTACACTTCCTAATTTAGGGAATAAAAGTATATTGGTAGTTACAGCAACTGCACCACAGATTCCTCCTAGCCATATAAAAATAGGTTGGCTTAAGAATAAATCAAATGGAATACCTAATGGTAAACCACTAACTAATATTGTAATCGCTAAAAAGATTACCCCTACAGAGAAGGAGATCATTGAAGCTAAAAAAGGGGAAATCACGAATTTTCGTAATTGAGCATTGATCGCTGTTTGCATAGCAAAAACAACTCCAGTGCTTATAGCTAACAGTATTGCAAACATAAGAATTCACCCCAAATCTTGTTGAATAAAATTTAGTTTATTTTACTGAGATATTGCCCTTCTCATCACTAAAAATGAAAAAACGCCGGTATCGACTAATCAAAACCGCCGTTTGGCATATTGAATAAATTTTTGGCACGAAAGTTCGGATTTGATCACTATTCAAAAAAACGAATGTTTGCTCTTTTCAAGGAAGTTCCGCTGTTTTTGGCTATATGTTACATATGAAATCATTACTAAAATCCATTTTTAAAAAAAGGCAATAGTTAATCTATGATTGTTCATGTAATACGATTATAAAATGATTACACATTTTTATGAAATAAAAAAAGACGGAAAATTGGTTTAACAGGTCTACTTTGGAGGTGCAAACAAGTAAAAAACAAGTGAAAGCACATACGAATACACAAAGATGAACTCTAATGTGTTTTTGATATCCATTATTAGAATACTATGGTAGTGGCAAAAAGGGGCGGTAATATCTATGCAAACTTCAATCCGAAGTATGCTCAGATGGCTGTCACCATCCTGCGATAACCTTTGCTTAGGGATGAAACAAAAGGAAAAGGCGAATTAACTCCTGCTCAACAGCTTGGCATTACGGATAAACAATTTACCTTGAATGATATTTTGTATTTCAAGTAAAATCACTCCTTAAAAAAACAGGAGTAATTTTTTTATAAGTAAAAATGAAATTTTATGTTAAAATATTTTCAATATTTAGTCATGTTTATTCTTTAAGAAAAAAATCCATTTATTTTGGGGGAATATTTTATGGTTGAGCTAAAAGAAATAGTGTCTAAATTAGATGCTGAACTCGATATAAATTCATTTGGAAAGGATGCTTCTTTTAGTCGGTTCATTCCAATGGTTTATGACCCATTAAACTTTGATTGGCAAACAGCTTTCGAAAAAAACTTTGTGGAATTATTTAATGGTCTGATGTTAAAAGGGAAATCAACTGTCGAGAAAGTTTTTCTTGCAGTTTTCCCTACCGATAAAGTATTGGAACGGTTTTTAGAAGCAAGCAATAGTGGAGATTTATTATTTATGCACCATCCCTTGTTGATGGAGTGCGGAGACCCAAAGGGGAATAGGGGACAAGGCTTTGTACCAATTAAAGAAAAATACATCAACAAAATCAAAGAAAAAAATCTATCAGTTTATACTTGTCACATTCCTTTGGATTGTCATAAACAATTGGGGACAAATATTGCAATGGCAAAAGAACTTAATGCACAAGTTCTTGTTGATGATACATTAAATGCAAAAAATGAATATGTCTTATATTGTAATATCGAAAAAACAAATACCACCAACTTGATTTCCGTCTTAGAGAATACTTTTGAAATCCCTTATGTTGATTTTGAGGGTCAGGAATTAGATAACATTCAAAAGGTTGCGATTGTTGCTGGTTGTGGTGATGTAGTTGATTGGATGAAAGAAGCAGAAGAAAACGGTGTCCAAGCCTATATTACTGGAGAAATTCATTGCCATATTGATAATGATTATGGAAAACAAAAATATAAACAAATGATGAAATATGTTTCAAATACTTCGATGTCTTTAATTGGTGTTTCCCATTCGGCATCAGAATATCTAGTTCACAAAACCTTGATGAAGGATTGGTTCGAGAAAAACTTTAATATTGAGACAGTTTTAATCCCACAAGAAAAATGGTGGTTATAAAGGCATTAAACGATATTTAAAAGAGCTTGGTAGCCCAAGCTCTCTTTTTGCGTAAAAAAATTATGTGTTTTAGCCTTTGAATTTCATTGTGAAATGTAATTTTGCACCCCAAAAGTAAACCCGTTAATATTGTTTTCAGTCTTTTTTTGTTAAACAGAATTCATTATATTCAGTGGCTATATCTTTCTACTTTTTAAATTTAATGGATAAACTTTACAAACGAATAAATAAAATATATAATCAATAATCATATTAACAATGTTTATATGGTTGTTGATTATATTTATTATGTGAGGTGCTTATTTTGAAAGGAAGAGATGTTGTTTTAGGATTACTCATGGAAAAAGAATTATCTGGTTATGATATAAAAATTGTTTTTGAAGATGTATTCACGCATTTTTTTGATGGCAGTTTTGGAATGATTTATCCGACTTTAAGACAGTTGGAAAAAGAGGGGAAAATAAAAAAAGAGGTTGTCATGCAAGAAGGTAAGCCAAATAAAAAAATGTATTTCATAACAGATGAAGGAAGAGAAGAGTTTTATCAATACATGAAGACAGATGTAGAAAAGGATGTTCTACGTTCTGACTTTTTAATGAGGATGTATTTTGGGAATTATAGCGATAGCAATTCAATGAAGAAGTGGATTGAAGAAGAAATTGAGAGAAAAGAGGCGTATGTTGCAGATCTTCTCTTAAAATATGAAAAATGGAAAGAAGGCATTACATTTGCGGAAGAGATTTCATTAGAGGTTGGGATTGCATCTTATATGGCTCAAGTTAAAACATTAAAAGATAAATTAGCGCAATTAGTAATACAAGAAAAAAGAGATGAATTGTAAAGTTTCGTGAAAGTGGGGGGATTTATGGAACAACCAAAAGGAATCAAAATCGTTTTCTTAATGTGTTTAGGGATTTTCTTGTGTATGATTGATACGACAATTATGAATATTGCCTTACCAGCAATACAGACTGATGTGAACACATCTTTGGAGAAAATGTCTTGGATATTGAATGTCTATACGATGTCTATTGCGGTATTAGCGATACCACTAGGGCGAGTCGCTGATATCTATGGAAAGGCAAAATTATATATTATAGGCTTAATAGTTTTTGGAGTTGGTTCAGCGTTATGTGCATTTGCAAATACGGGGGATTTTCTTATTTTTTCTCGTTTTGTTCAAAGTATAGGAGCTGCTGTTTTGTTTCCAACAAGTATGGTAATTGGCGTCTCGGCAGTTCCGCTGGCAAAAAGGCATGTTGCGTTGGGGATTTTAGGGGTGACACAAGGGGTATCGGCAGCTATAGGTCCTGTACTAGGTGGAGTTATTACACAAAATTTAGGATGGAGATGGGTATTCTTTGTGAATATTCCGATTTGTGTAATTGGTATTGTGTTATGTTTCATTATGTTAAAGATAAAGAATGAGGAACGCGTAGTTGCTAAAATTGATTGGACTGGATTAGTACTTTCTAGTTTTGCTATTTTCTTTTTCACACTTGTTTTAGTTAAAGGGAATACATGGGGGTGGATGAGTAACTTTGCATGGATGTGCTATATCATCAGTGCTACTTCTTTTATTCTATTTATCTTAGTTGAAAGAAAAGTTACATCACCGATGGTAAATTTGCAGCTATTTAAAGATCGAATTTTTGTTGGAGCTTCTATTGTAGTTATACTTAGTAATTTATTTTTAATTGGTGTAACTGTTTTGCTTCCAACGTTTCTCACAAAAATACAACACCGAACAGAAATGGAAGCAGCTTTTTTAGTGACACCTATTTCTGCTATGATATTTTTAGTTTCTCCGTTTGCTTCACTCGCTATGAAGAAACTTGGCAAGGTTCAGGTTATTTTAGTGGGGTTTATAGTTATGAGTTTTGCTTATTATTGTTTACAGATGATAGGAGCTGAATCAACAAATAAAGAAATTATCATTCCGTGTATGATTTTAGGTGTTGGATTTGGTTTAATTGTTGGGCCAATTACTATGTTAACAGCCTCCACATTTGAGGGGGAATTATTAACCGCTTCTCAAAGTGTTGTATCCATGCTCAGACAAATTGGAATTGTCTTGGCTGTGGCTATTTTTGTCTCAGGCTTAACTCATAATTTATCCATAAATAAAGAAAATGTTTATCACTATGCGGAAAAAAAGGTGCATGAACTTCATGTTGATCAAGCGGAGCAAGAGCAAATATTAACAGTAACAAAGGAAAAAATACAAAACAAAGACTTAGAGTCGAATATTGAAAAGAATCAGGGAACTGATCATATTGGCATAAATCAACAACAAAAGGAAAGCATGATTAAAGAGAAAGTAAATAATGCTTTAAATGAGGTTCCGGTAGAATACAGAGAAATAAAACGGGTAGAAATTACAAACCAAGTAACAAAAGCGGTTGGAGAAAAAATAGAGGACATAAATAGAGAAATTAATACATTCTCGAATGATATTAGTCATTATGCTGAAAAAGAGATGGCAAAAAGTTTCACAGATTTATATAAAGTAAGTGTACCAATTATTTTGCTCTGTAGTTTAGTGTCTTTTATGTTTCGCAATAGAAAATTTGAAGTTAATAACAGAAAAAGACAAAATGTATAGTAAAATTGTTGCCCCATGATTTTGCAACGAAGTTTCAATCTTATAACTTTAAAGGGGTTACAGAAATAATTTGGAATCGATATAGATGCTACTTGTGTCAGAAACAGTACTTTTGGGTAAAGATGATGTTTGAATTGTATTTCAGGGAAAAATTTGTTAATATACAAATACAATGATGAGAGGACTGATGGATGGACATGATTAACTAATCTGTATTTTTATTTGAAATGAAAAACTTCAAACTACAAAATATAGGATTAGTCTGTCCATTTTTATAAATCAGTTTACACTTTATTTGTCATGGTTCCAATGGCAAATAAAGAGCTTATTTAATATAAGTAAAAGACTAATCCTTCCAATTTACAAATTGGGAGGATTTTTTATTCTCTCATGGTTAAGATCTATTGATTTCTGTACCTTAATTTAATAAATAAAGGGGAGTGGAAAATGAGCGATTCAGACACTATTGTTACGCATGTATTACTCCGTACAAGTCGTTAATATCCATCACTTATACGGAGAAATTTAGAATGGATGGATATGCCGACTTTGTATAAAAAGTAAAAAGTATTGATATACAAAGGAGGAATTATCATGTCAATGATACAAGTTCAAAATTTAACTTTTTCTTATCCAAGTAGCTTTGACAATATTTTTGAAAATGTAAACTTTCAAATAGATACGGATTGGAAACTTGGATTTATCGGTAGAAATGGACGAGGAAAGACAACATTCTTTAATTTATTATTAGGGAATTATGAGTATAGTGGGAAAATCAATTCTTCGGTGGAATTTAATTATTTCCCTTATCCAGTTTCGGATAAAAACAAGTATACTCATGAAATCATGGAAGAAATTTGCCCCCAAGCAGAAGATTGGGAAATTCTTCGTGAAATTTCCTATCTAGACGTTGATGCCGAGGTCATGTATCGACCTTTTAAAACATTGTCAAATGGAGAACAAACAAAGGTGTTGCTTGCTGCACTTTTTTTGACGGAGGGTCAGTTTCTATTAATTGATGAGCCAACTAACCATCTAGACACGGAAGCACGAAAGATGGTCTCTGAATATTTAAGGAAGAAAAAAGGGTTTATATTAATTTCACATGACCGAAACTTTTTAGATGGATGCGTTGACCATATCCTATCTATAAATAGGGCCAATATTGAAGTTCAAAGTGGTAACTATTCTTCTTGGAAATTAAATTTTGATAGACAGCAGGAACACGAAGAGGCAACTAATGAGCGTCTACAAAAAGACATAGGGAGATTAAAACAGTCTTCAAAGCGTACATCAGGTTGGTCAAATCAAGTGGAAGCTTCCAAAAATGGGACGACAAATTCGGGTTCTAAGTTGGATAAGGGTTTTGTAGGACATAAAGCGGCAAAGATGATGAAGAGAGCAAAGAACATTGAATCAAGGCAGCTAAAAGCTATTGAGGAAAAGTCAAAACTGCTAAAAAATGTGGAAAAAACGGAGTCATTAAAATTAGAATCATTGGCGTTTCATTCAAATGAATTGATTGTTTTGGCTGATGTGTCTGTTAAATACGATGACCAAATTGTGAATAAGCCAATAAGCTTTAAACTGGAACAAGGTGAACGAATTGTGCTAGATGGAAAGAATGGAAGCGGAAAAAGTAGTATCCTCAAACTAATTCTAGGAAAACCGATACAGCATACAGGCTCGATGTATGTAGGTTCAGGTCTCGTTATTTCCTATGTCCAACAAGATACTTCTCATTTGAAGGGAATGTTATCGGACTTTATTGAAGAGCATGGGATTGATGAAACGTTATTTAAATCTATTCTACGTAAGATGGACTTTGACCGAATTCAATTTGAGAAAGATATTTCTCATTATTCTGGTGGACAAAAGAAAAAGCTGCTTATAGCCAAAAGTTTATGTGAAAAAGCGCATATCTATATTTGGGATGAACCGTTGAATTTTATTGATATTTATTCGCGCATGCAGATTGAAGAGCTTATTCAAGAATTTAATCCCACAATGGTGATTGTTGAGCATGATCAGGCATTTCAACAAACAGTTGCAACCAAAATTATATCTATGTAGTTAATATGAAGAACTGAAAATATAATCAGTTAATCAGGTATTAAACTATGGTGCATTAGTTAAAGAACGTAGATAAAATAATCAACCTCTTTGTGAAGACCTAAACATAAATATATAGAGAAGAATCCATTTTGATCAATCTTTTTTTCAAAATGGATTCTTTTATTTATCGTAAAATACTGGATTATGAGGTTTTTTGAACAAACTTTATTTTAAAGCAACAATAAAAGGAATGGGTGATAAAGGTATCAAATTAACAACAATTCAGTATGGTGAGAAAACTGGTATACCAAAAGGCTGAAGGAAGTGGCTATTAATCAATTATTGTGATTGAATGATGCGGTCATTAACAAATGCTTTTAAGAAAAATAATTCATCATCATTGGGGTCTCTTTTATTTTCTACTTTAAAGCACTTAATAGCATTTTCTAGTGAGGTGGATTTTACAGCTCGACTTGCTGTTGTTAACTCTTCCCAATATATAGTCATTTCATTGGAATCACAGATCGATTCATGACCAAGTAAGAACATTTCAGCATCATATTTTTTAATGTCATTAATCATAGGCAATAACAATGATTGCTTGAAATGAAATAGGGAATTTGTAGTTGTACAATATGCAGAATCACCTAAAAAAACAACTTTTTCGTCAGGAATATAAATAATTGTAGAGTCGTCTGTATGAGTACTTCTGATTCTTTCAATTAGGCAAACTTTATTACCTAAATCAATAGTTAATGTATTTTCAAAAATTACATCTGGAGAATTCAATTTAAAACTACCTCTGTTAGGTATACCAGCTTGTATAATCTCTATACACTTAGCATTCATCTGATTAGTTTTCACATACTTTTGCAGTGAATTATCATCAAACCTATAACTTTGCCATTCTTTTAACAATTCGTTTGTTCGACTATTAACTATAACAGTTGCTTCAAATTCATTCATTCCAAGGAAGTGATCCCAATGCGCATGTGTAATTACCAAATATTTGATAGGTGGTACACTTAGTTTCTCGATTTCTAGTAAAAAGTCTTTAGCATGTTGAGTTGAATTGCCAGCATCTATAATTAGACTAAATTGGTCACCACATACCAAACCTAATGTTGGCCGTTCGTTATCTTCTTGATTTGGTAAATAATAAATAGTATCACTTAATTTATTTAACATGTTATTTCTCCTCTACTTTAGATATTAATTCTATGAAAGAGAAAATCTACATGTTTGTTGTAAAAAACTAAAACATAATTTAAGATTTTCTCATTTTACTTTTTTACCATTGGACTGTACCTCCTTTTTTTACTAAGGAAAAGTATAACACAATAAACGGATTTTTGCGAAAATTCGGAATAGTGGTACCCATATTTTATTTAAAGTGCACACTTCGTCAAAATAACAGACAAAACAAGCACTCTCTATTTTGTAATAATAAGCACTGGATAGGGAGGGGGAATGGGATACCCCATGTGAAAATAATTTCTTTCCGTTATCCAATAAAAACAAGGTCTGTTTGGAAGGAGGTTATTCTATAGGAATAATTTTATCTTTGATAGACAGCAGTATTTCTAGTTGCTTCAAAACTCTTGTAGGAAATAAGGAGGCTAAAACCCAGCCATATAAAACCGGCGCCTGTTAGCGTCCCACCCGTGTAATCTTTCATTTGTTGATGAAATAAGGGTTAAATTGAGTCAGTGGACAAATACTAACTGTGAAAAGGCTGTATTTTATAGAACAGCAAACCTTATTTATTTATAATTAGTAGAGTAAAATTTGGTTGACCTTAAGAAACAATATTTCTTAGAAAAGGAGGTCGTACATGGAGCTCTTAATATCGATATTGATTCTACTTGTATTATTATTAGTGACAAATGTACTGGCACATTATATTTCTTTCATCCCGATTGCTTTAATTCAAATTGCAGTTGGAATTATAGTTGCTTTAGTAGCAAAGAATTTTACCATTGAAATTGAAGCGGAATGGTTTTTGCTATTGTTTATTGCACCGTTACTTTATCATGATGGCGCACATTTTCCTCGTGAACAATTATGGAAAATGCGATTACCGATTTTAGGCAATGCGATTGTATTAGTACTTTTAACGACTATTGTTGGTGGTCTGTTTGTGCACTGGATGATTCCGTCGATTCCTTTAGCGGCTGCCTTTGCTTTAATGGCTATTTTATCACCTACTGACCCAGTGGCAGTAAATGGCATCGCCAAAAGAGTTCATATTCCAGATCGTATTATGAATTTAGTTCGCGGGGAATCTTTAATCAATGATGCATCGGGGTTAATCGCGTTTAAATATTCAGTAGCGGCGATTGTAACCGGTTATTTTTCATTGAAAACAGCAACAAGTGATTTTCTTTATATGTTTTTTGTTGGTTTACTTATAGGGATTTTAGGTGCATTAGCAATATATTGGATTCGACTTCATCTTCGCCGTATAGGAATAGTGGATTCAACATTTTACGTCTTGCTACAAGTTCTAACACCATTTATTTTATATTTGATAGCAGAAGAAGTATTTCATGCATCAGGGGTAATTACAGTTGTAACAGGTGGAATTATTGCGGCAATTGTTAAAGAAAAGACCGAAAGTTTCATTGCACAGGAACAGGTGGTAACAGAACATGTTTGGTCAATTGTGACTTTTACATTAAATGGGGTTATTTTCCTCCTGCTTGGGCTAATGCTACCTTCTGCCACAAATTCAATACTAGTAAGCGAGGAAATTCATAATAGTATCCTTATTTTATATGTGCTAGCAATTGGTTTGATGGTGTTAGTCATCCGTTTTGTTTGGGTGATGTTCTTTCATGTAGTAGATAAAAAAATATTTAAGAACGAAGATACAGTGACAATGAAAGATCATATTGTGACAACGCTTGTTGGCGTTCGAGGTACGATCACGATGGTAGGTATATTATCATTACCTCTAGTAACTGATCTAGGAGAATTATTTCCGGATCGTCAATTACTTATCTTTTTAGCTGCAGGTGTTATTTTATTCACCTTGATAATGGCAACCATATTTTTACCTTTATTAAATGATCAAGAAAAAGCCCAACAGCCAAATATAATGAATGAAAAAAGAGAAATGTTAAAACATGCGATTCGTAGTATTCAACGTGAAACAGTTGAAGAAAATGCTGCTATAGCTCTAAAGTTAATGAATCAATATAACGCAATGTTAATGAATGTTGAGCGAAAACAGTCAGAAGAAGCATTTCAAGCATATAGGCAACAAATGTTGGAAGTTAGAAAAATTGGGTTGGAATTAGAAATAATTTATACGAAGCAATATATGACTGAACTTGGATTAAACGAATCAATTCAACAGGAAATTGATTATATTCTTAAAGAAAGAAAAGATATGTTAAATAATCGAACATTTACTTTATTAAAACGTAGTTTACGTCATTTTTTACGTGAACGGAAGATGAGCAAACTACCAGCCAATGTTGTAGAACAAATTAATAAAGTAAAAAAAGATTTAAAAGATCATGTGACATCATCAATTATCAAGCATGTTCAAGAAACGAATGAATATTCTATAGATATTGCTCAAAAAGTGGAAATGTACTATCGTCACTTACAATACTCATCTTATAAAATGGATTCTTCAGAGCAAGAAGAACAAAAAGAATACTTAGCTTTAATAGCCATTGAAGCACAAAGAAATCTTATAAATGAATGGTATCTGGCCGGTGATATAAATAATGAATTAGCTAAAGAGTTAAGAAGATTTGTGAATAATTTGGAAAGTGTTATTTTACTTGAAGAGGAAGAATAAATGGTGACTGCCTAGCATAATTTGCTGGGCTTTTATGTGTTTTGTTACTTTGAGTTAGCTACGGTTAATCAGTCAATAATGCAATTGGTAATGCTACTGGTTCAGAGGTATTTTTGCCTGGATAGGCCCGATACCAGCCGTAAGAGAATCGCCTATCCCCAGATAACATAAAGGATTGAAATCCATATTTCACCTCAAATGATTAATTGTATTTTTATAGTATTCAGTTCAGTTACGATTAGAAACTATTTGGTTGTCATACAGCCAGGCATGACGGACAAATCCCGCTTTGTTGGAACTAACATATACATATATAAAGTACTTACTATTGAGATGGAAAGGGGGAAAATCAATGCCGCGCGGAACGCATCAGGTAGAGGTGGAGTTACCGATAAATAAGATTTGGGATTTTGTTAAGGATATGGATAACTGGGCTCCACTTATTCCTGGATATATTCAACACCGAAAAATTACTAACCGCCAGTCCACTTGGGAATTTTATAGTAACATCGGATTCATAAAGAAAAAGATTAATCTAATGGCCACTATAGAAGAATGGATTGAACCGACAAGGGTTACTTTTAATTTAAAGGGTTTAAATGAGGAACTTTCAGGCGGTGGCTATTTCCTGGCAGAAGTAATAGCTAAAAATAAAACGAGGATAACAGGTTTTCTTGAGATCAATGCTGGTGGTGCATTGGGACCGCTGGTTAATGAGGTATTAAAGTCTTATCTTCCTAAAGTAACAGAAGAAATGACGATTGGGATCTCTACAAAATTGGAGGAGCTTAATTAAAAAATGTTGCATAAAGTCATTGCTACACCACAGAAAATGAAAGATTATTACGTTCTTTCATGGGAGTTCAATAAGTAAAAAAGAGCTGCATATGCAACTCAATGTTATACAAGTAAAGCCCCGAATAATCTCACCTGCTCCTCAAATTAGCCCTCATCTATTTAAGATGGGGGCTATTTGACGCTTACGAATTATTTGCGACAATGTTGCTATTCCGAGTCGTTATGCAAAAGAAGATAATAATTGGTTGAATCTATCGCGCTCCTCTAAAAAAGCGCAATGGCCGCTGTTTTGGAACGGAACTAGCGTTGAATTTTTGATCAGCTTATTTGTTTCCTCAGCTTGAGTAAACGGAACGACTTTATCGTGAATTCCGTGAATAATTAATGTGGGTACATCGATCTGACCAAGATCGTTGTAAACATTTTCATCCCTAAGCGTGACCATAATGGCGGAAGTCGCCCAATTCGCCGCTTGTAATCCCATTAAAACGAACCAATCGGATTTCAGTTCGGAAATATACTGAAAGAAAAAAATTCGCGTTTGGTCTTGCAACATTTGCGGTCGGTCATGATTTGTATCCTCGATGATTTTATTTGTAAATTCTTTTGGAACGCTAGATGGAGAGGCAGCGTCGACCAGGACGAGTTTAGATACCCTATACCCTTTGTAACGAGCCATGTAACGGATCGAGATTGCACCTCCTGTAGAGTGCCCTACCAGTGTTATGTTGCTTAGCTGTAACGTCTCGATGACCATGCGGACATCATCTGCTAATCTATCGAAAGAATACCCGCTAAAAGGTTTATCCGATTTGCCATATCCCCTCCAGTCCATTCCAATACAACGATATCCAAGCGTTGGAAGGAAATTGAACTGATATTCGAACTGGTTATGGTTTAGCGGCCACCCATGAATAAACAGAATCGTTTTGTTTCCCTTTGGATTGATGTCCTCGATAAATACGTTGACGCCTGGTTCGACAGTTACAAAGTATCCCAAGTGTATCACCCCATTTATTAAAAAGTAATTTCCCATTAAGATATTCACCTAAGGCAGAGTGTATGCCTAATATCGGCGTTAAACTTTGTTGAGCTAGTGCGAAGTTCTGATGAATACAAACTTAAGAAACGCCCAAGGATGGTAGGGGGATTTTTCGATTTTTAATGCAATGGCGGAAAGCCCCTTTCCTCGTTGAAGCAGCATATTAGTATTGATATTTTCGCTCTATAATAACGCGATTTCAACAGTTGAATTCGCTTCAAAAGGTTAAGCAACAAACCAGAAAACGAGCGCTGATTCTTGTTACATAATCGCGCCCGATTGTTGAAGATCGTTATTCAACTAAAGCCCCTGTAGTTAAAATCAAGAACTTTATAAGAAGATTAACTAAATTCAAGAAACTACTCTAAGATATTCTTATACTGTTTTGCTGGTAGTGGTGCCGGTGTCTTTGGTGCTGACTGTGACATCGTGATGAACGGTGGGGAAATAACAGGCAACCGTGCGAACAACAGCGGTGGCGGTATTACCAATAGCGGGAGGGAACAGACTGGGTTCCACCCTTACCATTGACGGAGGAATAATCACCGCTAATTCTACCGTGGTGGCTTTCGGTGACGCAGGAGGTATAAACGCGTTTGACACCATCGTTACAATTCAAAACAGTGAAATAAGCAACAATTCGGCCGACGGCAATGGCGGCGGCATCTATTCAATGCCACAATCTTTGGGTAGCAATGCAAATGCGCTTGTTATCATGAACAGCACAATAATTGGCAACAGTATAAGAAATTTCGGCGGAGGTATTAGGGTACAGGGTGTTCTAGGCGAATTTTCAATTACAAACTGCTTAATTACTGAAAATAAGGCAGTCAGTGTTATAGCCGGCTCAAATCAAGGCGGTGGCATTTACTTCTCCAGTGGCTCCACCCTTACCCTAAGCGACGGCCAGGTGACCGGAAACATGAAAAAGCTTTACAGCTTAAAGCCGCTGCAGCTCGTAATCCTTTTGAAAAGACCGTTTACCAGAGTCATATTTTAAGTCTTGATATGTATATAAAGATCCTTCTTCAATACAAAGAGCATCTATCAAAGTTAGAGTCAGAAATAGATGCCCTCGCAAAAGAAATTG
The DNA here is from genome assembly GCF_050280325.1 of Lysinibacillus sp. NPDC093216. Lineage (NCBI taxonomy): Bacteria > Bacillati > Bacillota > Bacilli > Caryophanales > Bacillaceae > Lysinibacillus > Lysinibacillus sp. NPDC093216. Next base: position 314,493 of record NZ_JBNNVB010000002.1, read on the forward strand.
AAGAATATAGTATTATCAAATCTATCCCAGGTATCGGTGAAAAAATCGCTGCAACGATTATTTCTGAAATTGGTGAAATAGATCGATTTAACAACCCTAAAAAGCTTGTGGCTTTCGCTGAAGTCGACCCGAGTGTTTTCGAATCAGGTAAGTTTTCAGCAACCAAAAATCGAATTACAAAACGAGGTTCAAGTAGACTTCGTCATGCCTTGTTCATGGCTGTTCGTTGTGCAATACGAGATTGCAGGAAAACTAAAACAGACGATAAAATCATTCCTCGAAACAAGAAATTGCGTGAGTTTTATGATAAAAAACGTGACGAAGGAAAACCTTTTAAAGTAGCGATAGTAGCTTGTATTAATAAACTATTACATTGGATATTTGCCTTATTAAAAAACAGAACTACGTACCAAGATTTAGCTTGATAAGTAAGTACAACTAAATTAAACAAAACCTTCCAAAAAACAAACTTTAGGAAGGTTATTTGTCATGCATTTTTTTAGTATAGCACGTACCTATTAAACTTTTAACAGAAAATTATTGACAAACTATTAGCTGGTTTAGTTTAAGTACATTTCTTCACAATATTTACATTAACTTTAACATAAATATCCAGTAATGAATCACCTCTAAGAACAACTAAAGAGGTCATTTTTATCAAACTTTATTAAAATTATCAAACTTTATTATAAACAATCAAACTTTTTTACAAAGCTACACTTAAATATTCCAATTTTCATTTTTGCTCATAAAAAAGCTGAACTAATTTGTTTGAATTAATTCAGCCTAAAAATACCTATTATAATGTTACACATTTTATGAAGAATACTGGTGTATAGATAATACGTTAACTATTGACTTTTAATAAAATCGAATTGCTACTTTTTTATTATATATAATCGTTTCTCCCAAAATATAGCTCGGAAATTGATTCACTTAAACTCCCGTATTTCTCTAGATAAACTTCGCAGTATCTCCATATAAACTACAGATTATCCTTCTATAGTTGAACTATCAAGGAGGTAATAAAAAATGAATTTTATCAAACGTGCATTTTTAAGTGTTAAAGCAAGGAAAGGCAAATCGCTAATATTATTTACTGTATTTCTAGTAGTTTCTAATCTAGTATTAGCGGGTTTTGCAATTCAAAATGTCTCACAAAAGGCGAATGATCATGCTAGACAAACATTAGGTGTAGACGTAAGCCTTAGAATCGATGAAGAGAAGCTTATGGAAAATGTGGCAAAACAGCGAGAAGAGAATCCGAATGGAAAAATAAAGCATCCGGAACTTTCGGTAGAAGAAGCAGACCAGTTAGCTAAATCACCTTATGTAATAGACTACAACTATTTAAAAAGTGACATGCTTGTAGCAGATGATTTTGCACCTATTAATAGTGAAAAAGATGAAGAGGGGGTAATTGGAACAGTAGGCGGTAGTAACTCTGGAAATATGAAAATGCCTAATACATTTATCCAAGGTGTAAGAAGTTCTGATTTAATGCAAGATTTTACAGATGGAACGAATGAAATTATTGACGGTCGTCCAGTTACATCAGAGGATGCGAATAAGAAAGTAGCTCTGATTGAAAAAAGATTAGCTGAACAAAACGAGCTTCAAGTTGGTGATAAGTTAAAAATTAAATCACCCGAAGAAACATCGGAGGTTGAATTAGAAATAATAGGGATATACAAAAATTCTGGGATAACTGACTTCGAGGAAAATTTACCAGCTATGATGCATCCATCGAATAAAATATACACTACTTATGATTCGACGAAAGAAATGGAGAAAGAAAATGATAAAAAGGATGTATCTATTAACGAAGCAATTTACTATTTAAATGATCCAGAAAATATTGAGGATTTTAAAGCAGACGCAAAGAAAACAAATATTGATTTCAATCTATTTAAGTTAGATGCGCATGACGCTTTATATCAAAAAATGGTAGGCCCTATCGAGAATATTGCCGCTACTTCTAAAATGATTGTCTATTTAGTATCCATTGCAGGATCCATTATATTAGGTCTTATTATTATGTTGACCATAAAAGAGCGACGTAAGGAATTAGGTATTCTATTGGCTATCGGTGAAAAAAAGAGGAAATTGATAGGACAACTGTTAGTAGAAGTACTTTGTATAGCTGTACTAGCATTTGGCAATTCTATCATTACAGGTAAAACAGTGTCGCAAAAAATGGGAGACAGTTTATTACAGCAAGAAGTTATTGCTGCTGAAGATCAACAACAAGAATCAAATACTTTAGGATTCTCGTTTGGAATGATGAATAAACAAAATAAAGATGTTGAACCTATCGACAATATTGATGTAAATATATCATCACAAGATGTGTTGAATTTAGGTGGATTAGGGCTATTAATTGCGATTTTATCAACACTGCTACCAGCATTATCAATACTTCGTTTAAATCCAAAAGAAATACTATTAAAAGATGAGTAGGAGGAGTCATATGGACATCATATTACAATTTAAAAATTTAAATTACTATTATCAAAGTAATAATGGGAAGAACACTTTATTAGAGAATGTTAACTTTACCTTTGAAACAGGATGTTTCTATAGCATTTTAGGTCCATCAGGTTCAGGAAAAACAACAGCACTTACTTTAGCAAGTGGATTAGATAACCCTAAAGAAGGACATGTGCTCTACAAAGGAAAAGATATACGGAAAATTGGTTTAGATAAATATAGAAATAAATATGTTTCGATAATCTTTCAATCTTATAATCTCATTACGTATATGACGGCTCTTCAAAATGTCGTCACGGCAATGGAAATTACAGGGGTTAACATAAAAGATAAAAAGAGAAGAGCTCTTGACTTATTAGAAATGGTTGGCTTGTCAGAAATCGAAGCAAAAAGAAAGGTTTTACAGCTTAGTGGCGGTCAACAACAGCGTGTAGCCATAGCCCGTGCATTATCTTGTGAAGTAGATTTATTAATTGCGGATGAACCGACTGGTAATCTAGACGAGAAAACTTCGGATGAAATTGTAAAATTGTTCAAAGAACTAGCGCATAAAGAAAATAAATGTATCATCGTTGTCACTCATTCCCAAGAAGTCGCTAAACAGTCTGATAAGGTAGTTTATCTTGAAAAACGAAATTTAATTTGTAAGAATTTAGATAAAAAATAGCAATAAAATTTTATTGTAGATGAAATATTAAATTGGAGTGAAAAAAATGTGGACAAAAGTAGCAGCATCCATTGGCTTAGTATCTATCGGAATAGCAATTGGTTTATTTGCAAATTTGGCGAATTTAGGTGGTGACTCGGATCAAAATGAAACCAATATGTTTCAAGACAAAAACACGTATTCAGAAGAAAAGATTCCCAATCAGAGGCAATGGGAATCTCCAAACCCAAGAGGAGAAATGACGCCAGAGCAGTGGGAGGAGTTCTCATCAAAACCAGGTGAACATACACCAGAACAGTGGGACCCTTTCTCATCTAATTCAGAAGAAGATATGATACAAGGTTCTACATCTAATTGAATTGCTTTCATGCATTAGATAAATTCTAGGATACTATAGCCCGACAGTTTTATCGCCAAGCAGAAATGAATTATACCTTAAATAAATAGTTATGAATAACGTATGTTCCCCCTAGGATAAACAGGTGAAAATTAAAACTTGTTTATCTTAGGGGGAACTTTGTGTCTTAATCAAAATTTTATATAAAAAATCTATCAGTTGAAGTTTTTAGAATTGAACCTTATATAAAAATCTTATGCCAAAGGATGAATTGTTATCTTTCATAAGTGGAAAATACTAAGTTTACATATAAATCTTTAAATGACTAAATAAGAATCCATCTTTTTTCAAAATGGATTCTTATTATTATCATCATATTAAAAAATACTTTTAAAATATTTTAATCATTGTCATATTGACAAGTGACTTCATACATTTAAAAAAGATATCCTCGGCTCCTAATGCTTTAATGGATACGTATGTCAAACACGAACACAATAACAACATAAATACGACCAATAACAACAACGGACGTAGATTAATTTTATACATAAAAGCTTCTCCTTAGTTGAGTAAGTTGAAAGAAAGCGGCTGTATAAACATATAAATCTAGACGCTTCATTCTATTGTAAGTACAAATATAATAGAATTAATTCTCTTCCTAACAACTAATGTACATGACCAATCTGGTATTTGTGTGAAGATATTGAGGTGTTTATGTAGAGAAATTAAACTCAAAAGCTTTCCTTCCAGTCGATTGTGGTAATCACATTGATGTTACAAAACAAAGTCGCAAAGAACCTCCATATTTGTAAATGAGATTGTCTAATATAATTTTAAAAGGTGAGGCATCTTCACATAAACTACAAATTGAACGGTTATAATGGCTACAAGGGGGATCTATCGATGAACTATCATATTCTTGTAGTAGAAGACGATTTAGAAATTCAAGAATTAATTAAACAGTTTTTAATGACACAAAATTATTCCATAGAGGTTGCATCAGATGGGTTAGAGGGAATGAAGCGATTTAATACACAATCGTTTGATTTAATTCTTCTTGATGTAATGATGCCCAACCTTAACGGGTTTGAAGTTGCCAAAATGATTCGTAGTGAGTCAAGTATTCCAATTATTATGTTAACAGCTTTAGAAGAAGAACAAGATCAAATGAAAGGTTTTGATCTAGGGATTGACGATTATATAACAAAACCATTTTCATTTCATGTATTGATTAGACGAGTACAAGCGGTTCTAAGAAGAAGTTATTGTAATAATAAGGAGAATCATTTAAGTTTTAATGAACTAAATGTCGATCGTGATGGATATAAAGCCTTTGTAAATAAGATTGAAGTACCATTAACAACAAAAGAATTCGAAATTCTACAACTACTACTTCATAATGAAAAAAAGGTGCTTACTAGAGAAATCATCATTGAAAAAATTTGGGGATATGATTATTCAGGAGAAACACGAATGATTGATACACATATAAAAAATTTAAGAAAAAAATTAAATATACCCTACATTAAAACAGTAAAGGGTATTGGATACAAAATCGATGAATAGGATTGTTAACATCATGAAGATGAAAAAAATAACCTATAAACTCTTTATGATCACTTCTCTCATTTTGTTATCTTTTGCAGTCTTGATTTATTTAACTTTATATTTCTTCCTTCCAACATTTCATGAACAATATAAAACTAATCAGCTCCAATCGGGAATAGAGGAAATAATCCATAATTCTAAAAATTTAACATTAACAAATGCGATACCGCTTTTTGACGACTACATCAAAAATAACAATGCCTTCATTTACCTACAAACTAAAGAAGGAACTATTATATATTCGCCTAATTTTTTGATGCAGGGAATTTCGCAACCACCGAATGCAATTGCAAAAACTGCATTAATACAGAATGAAGAAACACCTAAGAATGCATATTTTGTTACTTTGCCGATTCAATTTCTAGATGAAAGTAATTTAACGGTTACTGTATTCGCAACATTTCAACCTATTGATGAAGCGTCGCAGGTCTTAGTACGTTTTCTACCTTTTATAAGTATCATTGTAGTAGTTATTGGATTGGGGAGTGCCTATTTATATTCAAGGTTCATTACAAAGCCTCTCATCTACATTAATGAGGGGGCGCAAAAGATGGCGAACCTGGATTTTTCCGAAAACATTGTAGTTCGTTCAAATGACGAATTAGAGGAACTATCCAGTAGCTTGAATGAAATGTCGAATAATTTGCAACAAACAATGCAAGATCTACAAAAAGTAAATGAGCAATTAAAAGACGATATTGAAAGAGAACGAAAAATCGAAACAAAACGTAGAGAATTTTTCGCAACTGTTGCACATGAATTAAAAACTCCTCTCACTGTGATGAAGGGATATTTAGAAGGGATGATTTATAATATCGGTCCTTATCAAAATCGAGACTTCTATTTAGAAAAAAACCACGAAATAATCGAGAGAATGGAGCAATTGGTTCGAGAAATTTTAAGTATGTCAAAGCTTGAACAAGATACCTTTAAACTGCAATTGGAAGAAGTTAATCTTTTAGAATTATTTGATGCAATAACGAAAGATCTCGGTTTTTTTGCTTCTAAAAAAGACATTCAGATAATAAAACAAATTTCTTCTTACATGAATATACGTACAGATCATGACTTATTAGAAAAAGCCTTTAAAAACATAATTCATAATGCGATTATGTATTCACCGCAAGGAGAAACTGTCTTTATAGAGGTAACTGAGCTTTCAAAAGAAAGTCAGATTGAAATAAAAGTGATTAATACAGGTGTTAAAATTAAAGAAGAAGAAATCCAACAATTATTCGAGCCATTTTATCGAATCGAAAAGTCAAGGAATCGAAATACAGGTGGAAGCGGACTAGGTCTATATATTGTAAAACAAATTTTTGAAGCTCTATCTGTCACCTGTTCAATAAGTAATATCGAAAATGGCGTTCAATTTTTAGTTCATATACCTCGTTTCGATTGTAAAGGTTAAGACGTAAATAGAGGAATTTTCTATCAACATAACCAGGCACTGAACTGCTTCATTAGACAACGAGAATAATAAAGATGTTTTAAACGGCTTGAGTCCTAATTCTAAAGGACTCAAGCCGCATAATCGTTTCTGGTAGCCATAAGGAAGGGAAGTCAGGGGAGTTTACTCCTCTATTTGAACCAATGACTGTTTTAAGATATCTTCTAATACTCTAGTTAAAAAATCCAATTCATTAGATTGGTATTTATTTAAAAAATGAATTACATTCTTTTCTATATGCTCATGGAGGTCCTTGTGAACCTCAAACAATTCATATCCGAGTGGCGTAATAGAAAAGAGAATTTCCTTTTTATTATCGGGCAACTGCTCTTTTTTTATGAGGTTCAAACTCTCTAACTTGCGCGTAATTTTTGAAACGGTTCCTTTGGGAATTTCCATTTCTTTGGAAATCGTAATGCCATTGACAGGCCCGAATTTTCCAACTGCTTCTAAAACATGTAACATCATTATCGTTATATTCGGCAAAAGTTGTCTTAAAATTGGATTTTTAATCTTTTGGGCCATCCACTGTTTTTCCTCGTCATCTCCGTCTGTAAATCTTTTCGAAATTTGCTCTGTTAATTTAATGATTTGAAAAACAAGAGCATCCTTTTCTGTGTTATCGTACATCGTTTATTCACCTTTTCATAAATTTATTAAGAAATAAGCCTGTTTCTATAGTATACAAGAAAAAAGCAATCTCACAAAGTTTCTTGGAAACAATATTGACATTAATTCATAAAATGGTAATATGGTTTCTAGGAAACAATATGGGGGAGAGGATAAAATGAGAGATCAAGAAAAGATGCAAGTTGTTCGTATTTATGAATATGGCGGTCCCGAAAAAATGCAATTAGAATGGCTTGATATCCCTGAAATAGGTAAAGATGAGGCGCTCGTCAAAGTAAAGTTTGCCTCTGTGAATTTCCTTGATATTCAGATGCGACGGGGTGACCTGATAAAGCAAAAATTTTACGGAAAGGAAGCAGGTTTCAATAGTAACCTGCCGATTACGATTGGTAGTCAATGTATGGGCGTTGTTGAAGCGGTAGGTGAAAATGTTGACCATTTAAAACCTGGAGATAGGGTAATCTGTGGAGGCGCGGGAACCTATGCAACCCATGTAATTTCTTCAGCAAAGAGAATGATTCCAATAAATATAGATATTCCTGATCAACAAGCAGCAGCCGGACTGACACAGGGATTTTTGGCCTATGCCTTTACACATAAAGCTTATCCTATCCAAGAAGGAGAATGGTGTTTAATTCAAGCAGCAGCTGGCGGACTTGGAAGTTTAATATGTCAAATGGCGAAGCTTCGAGGAGGAAAAGTAATTGGTGTAACATCAAAAGAAGAAAAGGCGAAATTTGTGCTTGAAGCTGGTGCAGATATCGTTTTGATTTCCTCAAAAGAGAACATTCCTGAGAGAGTAAGAGAAATAACAAATGGAGAGGGTGTCCGTGTAGTTTATGATGGGGTTGGAAAGGATACCTTTGAATCAAATTTGAACAGTCTTAGTTTAGGAGGTTATCTAGTGATGTATGGTCAGTCAAGTGGATATGTTCCGCCACTTGATATAATGAAACTTCAAGAAAAAGGATCTCTGTTTTTAACAAGAACAAATGGACTTCCGTATATGAAATATTGGCCCGAATATATGGAGAATTTCCAAAAGTGGGTAGCAAATGACGATTTTTCAATAAAAATAGACCATGTGTATGCCTTAAAAGATGTAGCTAAGGCACATTCTGAAATGGAAGATAGAAACTCGGTTGGGCGAATTTTGTTAAAGCCTTAAGTAATTGATAATGAAATAGGGTATTCCATTTGTATTTTTGTGTAATTATATGGTAATATAGGATAAATCTATTTGGATGGAAAGGATACAGGAGAACACGTATGCCAACATTTACTTTGTGATGATCAATAAACTGGATAGCATTGCCCTCAAAAAAACAATGTTTTTTTCAAGGGGGTAGTATGCCCATTTTTCTCATTACAAAGGAACCGAGCAACCCTGTAGTCTCAATGCGTCAGGAGGTCCTTGTGTAGGATCTTCTTTTTTAATTATACAATAAATTTTACATTGTACTGCGAGATATCCAAATAGATGCTTGCGTACCTTTATCTTAAGAGGTGAAGGATTAATGTTAAATATTACATTCCGCTGGAGGCTTTCTCAAATACCAGAACGAACTGTCAAGAAGCACTGCAAAATGTGTGGGAAATTATCTGTTTTTATGGATACAAATGTACGAAGGCATAACGCAAACGGAAAAAATATATACCAATTTGCAATATATAAATGCGAAAAAAATCATACGTGGAATAAAAAGTTAGCTATTTATAAAACGTTCTCAGAGCATGTGGCTGAAGTTGAGGAGCAGAAAGAAGAATCTTCAATATTATCAACGATTCCGATAATCAGCTTAGTAGAACGAGGAATAAAGGTGATACACATTGTATTAGATGATGTGATTGGAAAACATCGAATTGATAAAGTGCTTGCAATCCAAATTGAGGATTGGAGTCGATCACAGATCATAAAGAAAATTGAAAATGGAACGATTCAATTAAATAATCAAATCATTAAACCTAGTACAATATTGTCAAAGGGCGAACGTATTTCCATTTTCATTGACTAAATAAATTTCTTTCAAGGTCGCAACATGGTGAAGGGAGACATTCCCTACACGGTTGCGACCTTTTTGTTTGGGTGAAGGAGATATCGTAACAGGGTAGAGTCATTCAATCTTAATGGCTATTTGAATAGTTCAATATCAATTGTTTACATGGAGCAAGGATCGACTTTTTCTAATTTTTTTTACAACCTTGTTTATTTACCTAACGACTTCAACTGCTCGCTGATTATCATCGGGAATTCAGTTAAATCTAAAGGTAAGCCGTAAATCTCTACTCTTACGAAATAGTTAGAATAGAATAATAAATAGTTAGACAATAGTCATTCACCTGTAAAGGAAAACTTGTCTATAATTCAGACATCAAAGTATTAGAAGAGAAATCAAATGAAAAAAATTATAGATTTAGTTTTATCTAATTGATCTGCATCGTGTTGTTGTTGAGGCTTCGCTTCCGCACAAAAAACATTTGCCGGCTTAAGTACAAAGCCGATTCCGGGCGTAATATGCCGAGGTATCAGTGATTATCCTTAAATTGGAATATTTTGAAAAACGATGAAACTTATTGTAATAATTCGCGTCTACTAACCGAATCATAATTTTAGGAGGTAAAAATGTGAATTAAAAAAATCTAACAACTTCAGTGTTTAATAGATTAATTGATGACAAAGCTGCTTTTCTTGCTTGAAAATAAAAGGTAAGCTTAGTTTTCTTACCGCAAAGGATAAGTATTACGATATGCTTGGCCAAAAGTTTAAAATAACAAAAAGTTTTAGTTGATTAAGGATAGGGAAAAATTGAAGGGGGCTAATGCCATGAAAAAAATACTATTCACTTTCATGCTTTTAAGTTTCAGTATAATAAGTGCATGCTCTGATAAAGAAGAGCATGTGAACAAGTTACAAGAAGAACAACAACTTAACGTGCCAAACAAGCCACAAGAAGAAGAGCGTCCATCACATGAAAAACAGCAGGAACCGTCCAAAACAAATACGGGAAACACAGTAGCATCTAATACACAGGCTGGGGCATTAAAAAATATTAAGGACCAGCTTAAAACTAATTTACCTATAATTTTACCAAAAGGGCTTCCGATAACAAAAGGTACATTTTTAACGGCAACAACGAAGAAAGAAGCTAATCAAGTTGAAGTACAATTTTTTGAAAGTAAAGAGGTTTTGCCAATCAATGATAAGAAGCTTAACAATTCACAGACAGCTATGATTATTGCAAGACTAGTAGTAAAGCAATATCCGAATGCTAAAGAAGCAAATGAGCAAATTTTATATCAGAACTTTAGTCAAAATGGTGGTCAAAAGGTTGATCTTGGCTATAACATTAAAGGTTATCAGGATGCTGGAGCGGGTTCGTTATGGACTGGTTGGAATGTGGGAAGATGGGCATTAGCGACACATACACGAACAGACAATCCAGAAGCAGGTGTGAAGCTTGCTAAACAGGCAGTCCAATTTTTAGAAACACATATGCTTCCTATTCCAAAACAAAATGGTTTTGCGCGCTTAGATGTTTATAAATCAGGAAATACAATTGTTTGGCAGGACGAAAAACTTGTCTATACGCTTGATTCAATCAAAGAGCCACTAAAAGCACTTGAAATTGCCGCAGGTTTTTATCATTAATAGTATTCTAAATTTGGTGCTAGATAAATTCGCAAAGACGGATGCTATGTATTAAAACTCTTTTATTTATGTTAAGCGCCTGAGGTTGAATCGACTCAGGCTCTTTTGTTGAGTATTGCCTATAGCAACTTGCAAAAAGTACATTACACCGTTATTACTAATTAGTTAAGTTGTATAGAAAATTATGGTAGCTACTAGCGTCATTGCAGTAGTGGGTATTGCAAGATCAAGTTAAGATTTCGCCACATCAGAACATATGCTGCAACACATGCTAATCCAATATATATAAAACATGAAGTGGTTTATTAACGAATGTGTATGTAAGGAATAAAGCCCCCATTAGCCATCCATGAAGCGCAAAAATAAGCACTTCACCACAGGAAAAGTTCTTTCATTGGAGTTTAAGTGTAATAATTCATTTATTTCTTCTATATGCATATCTTCTTTAGTTTTATTTATTACAGGAATGCTGCCCCTTCGTTCAGGAAGAATTTTCAACTATAATCGAAATCGCATATATTTTTAGTTTACATAACAACAGACATGGTAATGAATACTTGGTTCTAGATGCCAATTGGAGAGTAGTTATATAGGTAGCGATTTGAGGAACATTCCAAAATCATTACATACAAACCATGCAAAGATCTCAAATATGGGTCTTAGTCTAAGCCTCTTCATTAATTAAACATATCCTTTACTAAATCCTCAGAATGGAGGTGAAAAGTGTTAAATTCAATGCATTTTAATATAGGACATCAAATGTTTCCCGGTTTTCATAGATACAAAGGAATAGGAGGATCCCGTGACGGTTAAACAATTCTGATAGATGCTATGTAATACACAACGATAACAATTCACCCCGAAGAATATACATAAAAGAAAAGATCAGACGGAACCCACCCCAGCTGTCCCTTTCACTTTTCTTTCAACCTTGGACTTCGATAGGAATAACATATAAAAAGTTAACTAGTAAGACTAGTTAACTTTTTATACAGACGCACTCAATAGTCCATTGAATAACATTAAGTGTCATACTCTTCAGATAGCGGAAAATCACCTGAAGTTTTTAAAAAAATAAGTCATTCCAAAAGGAGTTTCTGCTCGTGCGTCGTTGGATTCGCGAAGTACGACGTAATCTGCTCGTGCGTCGTTGGATTCGTGAAGTACGACGTAATCTGCTCGTGCGTCGTTGGATTCGCGAAGTACGACGTAATCTGCTCGTGCGTCGTTGGATTCGCGAAGTACGACGTAATCTGCTCGTGCGACGCTGATTTCGCGAAGTACGACGTAATCTGCTCGTGCGTCGTTGGATTCGCGAAGTACGACGTAATCTGCTCGTGCGACGCTGGTTTCGCGAAGTACGACGTAATCTGCTCGTGCGACGCTGGTTTCGCGAAGTACGACGTAATCTGCTCGTGCGACGCTGGTTTCGCGAAGTACGACGAACCCTGCTTGTGCGTCGTTGGATTCGCGAAGTACGACGAACTCTGCTTGTGCGTCGCTGGTTTCGTGAAGGATGAAATACCTTGCTAGAGCGTCGCTGGATTCGCGAAGTACGACGAACTCTGCTTGTGCGTCGCTGGATTCGCGAAGTACGACGTCTCCTGCTCGTGCATCGTTCGTTACTAATAGGATCTTGGTGCATGAAGTGACCTAACCCTGAGTTGTTAGCCATTTCTACTGCATTCTGTATAAGTGACATATTCAGACCTCCTTTCAACTTTATTAGAGAAAGAAGGTAGATTCCTTATTCAAAAAGAATCAAACCCATGCCTCTGCACATTCTTTCCCTAATCGTAATATATGAGGTTGCACTAAAGACGTTAGAGTCAATCACATAGTTTTCGAAAGGAAAATATAAACTCTATATCTTTTTGTGGAATCTTACATTTTGTTTTAATACGAATAATTTAAAAATGAAAGGAAAGAATTCGCGTGGATAACGGCACAATAATACCTGAATATCATCTTTTTATTCATCCTTTAGATTTAATTGAACTTAGGAAAGATATATGGTGTGACGATCCTATCGCTGCCAAGCTAACGATTAACAAAAGAAAGTATGATATTGATATCGCCTATCGTGGCTCCCATATCCGGGATTTTCGAAAGAAGTCGTATCACATTTCGTTTAATAAGCCAAGTACGTATAGAAATACTAAAGAAATTCATATCAACGCAGAATATAAAGATCCTTCTCTATTAAGAAATAAACTATCGCTCGATTTTTTCAACGAAATAGGGTGCTTATCGCCAAAGTCCCAATTTGTAAATATGAAATTGAATGGGAAAAATGAGGGGCTTTATTTGGAATTAGAATCAGTGGATGAGTATTTCCTTAAGAATCGACAACTACCGCAAGGGCCAATATTCTATGCGATTGATGGCGATGCTAACTTTTCGTTGATGAGTGATCTTGACAAAGAAGTAAAGAAATCACTTAAGGCTGGCTATGAACTAAAATATGGGACAGAACAAGATGAATTTCATTTACAAAAAATGATTATTGAAATTAATACCATTTCAAGGGCAGAATTTGAAAATGAAATTGTGAAATACTTCAATGTTAATCAGTATCTTAGCTGGTTGGCTGGCGCTGTTTTCACCCAAAATTTTGATGGTTTTGTTCATAATTACGCATTATACCAAAATAGCGAAACTAGGCAATTCGAAGTCATCCCGTGGGATTACGATGCAACATGGGGAAGGGATGTAAACGGGAAAGTGATGGAGGAAGACTATTTACGAATCGAAGGATTTAATACGCTTACCGCAAGAATTCTCGACGTAAAAACATTTCGACGTCAATACAAAAACTTGCTAAAAGTTATTTTAAACAACCAATTTAATGTAAACTATTTGAAACCAAAAATACAAGGTATGCATAATTTAATAAGACCTTATATTCAAAAAGATCCTTATAAAAAAGACGATATCCATTTATTTGATAAGGAACCAGAGTATATATTGGATTATATTGAAGCACGGGCGAAATATATAAGAGGGAAATTAGATTCATTAGATTAAGTTGTTACATCATCTTACAAAACCCTCTTTCCATGTGATAAGAGGGTTGTTGTCCCTTGAATTAGCACACAATTATCTGTACTATAAATATAGTAAAATCGTTTAAGTGGTGTTCTTCTTATGTGGTCATATTATTTAATTTTAGTTTTAGTTCATCAGCTAAGCGAGTTACACGGAGGTTATCCCGTGTAATAGTGAAGTCATTTTAGCTTCCTTTCTTCAACTAAACTGTACCGTACCCTGAATAACCACATCAATTTTTTTTGCTTTTATACGACCTCTACCCGTGAATTGAAAATAAAGTCGTACCGTTTATAAAAATTTAATAAAACTCCATTTTGATTAAATTTTTTTCAAAATGGAGTTTTTTGCATTTGCCCTTAAATAAAGGATGAAGGAAACTCTTTATCAAATAAAACGATATGAAGTATGCCTTTTATGTTTGGATATTAGTAAAACTTTTTAGTGGCTTAAGGATGTTAGTATCTATAATAGCACTTTCAATCTTAATTCCTCCTGCAAAAAATAAATACATTTTCTAATATACATAGAAACTATTTATCTTCTATTCTTACTAATGAGTAAGAATAGAAGATAAATAGTTAGACAACAGTTATTCAATTATAAAGAATATCTAGTCTATAATTTAGACATCAAGTAAACGAGGAGAAATAAAAAAATGAAAAAAATTATAGGCTTAGTTTTAGTTATCGCCATTTTTATTGGTATAGGATTTGGAGTAAAACGTCTTATTGAAGGTCCACCACAATCAGTCAATGGAATTTTAGTGATCGGCACAGAAAAGGATGTCAATAAAGTTAAGCAGTTGTATAAAAATATAACTAAACAAACAGTTGACTACAAAATGAAGTTCATAGTAACAAAAAAAGGTGAATCAAATTTAAAGTATGCAGTTATTAACAAAACTACTGCTGAACAATTAGTTAAGAAAGGAATTATTAGGGCGAGAAAAGATCCAAACAGTACGTCTATCATTTCAGAACCTGTTCATGAAATTAAAGAATTACCCGGTTCACTGAATTTGTTCTATTCTTATAGCGATGGGGATATGGAATTTAACCAAATAGATTTGAATGGACAAATGATACCTGTACATTATCTTAAACATCAAGCATGGATCGGATATATTCCCAAGGATCTTGTTATTCTAAATGACCAAACTTATGATGAATTAGCCGATTCTGAGTCTATGCTCACATTGTTTCAGTTAAATGGTGGTAGTAAATTCGATTATAAAGATAAAGAAAAGATAAACCAAGTTTTCAAAGAAATAGAGAGCGTCTATCCAGATAGCGAAGACAAAGTAAATTTTGTAGACATACAAGATTAACTTCTTTCAGCAAATGTTTTATGTAGCGAAAGCAAAGCGGCAGGTACAAATGTTTTATGTAGCGAAAGCGAAGCGGCAGGTACAAATGTTTTATGTAGCGAAAGCGAAGCGGCAGGTACAAATGTTTTGGTAGCGAAAGCAAAGCATCAGCTACTGAAAGAAGTTAAAGCCTCCGGCGGATGTCACAGAATCGGAAAGGTGTTAATAAAGGATGTTAGCCTAAAATCATCGCATCCATGCGATAACGGCTAACTGACCTTCATCGGTAAAAACGCCACGTCCTGTGGCATTACCGAAATGACCGACATCGTGTCGGTCCTCACGCAGACCTAAGCACAAAGCCGATTCTAGACGCAATTAATCCGAGGCATAATTGATTGAGGAGAGGTTGGGTTATATGGAAGTTGTACGTATGGAAAATGTAGTGAAAAGTTACGGGGAAGGTAATAACAGGGTAGATGCATTAAAAGGGATTGATCTTTCAATTCAGCAAGGCGAATTCGTCTCAATTGTCGGTGCTTCTGGTTCTGGAAAAAGTACACTACTACATATTTTAGGTGGGTTGGATCACCCTAGTTCAGGAAAGGTATTCATTGGGGACAGTGATATTTATAAATATACAGATGATGAGCTTTCCATATTCAGAAGAAGAAAAGTCGGGTTTATTTTTCAATTCTTTAATTTGATACCAGTATTAAATGTCCAGGAAAATATTGCTTTACCTACATTATTGGATAGTGAATCTATAGATATGGAATATCTAAATGAAATTATTAATATCCTTGGGCTTCAAGAACGTATGAATCACTTGCCTTCCGAACTATCTGGAGGGCAACAGCAACGGGTTTCAATTGGCAGGGCGCTTATTAATCGTCCGCATTTGATTCTTGCTGATGAGCCTACTGGTAATTTGGATACTCGAAATACGAAAGAAGTGATGGATTTATTAAGATTCACGGCAAAAAAATACAATCAAACCATTGTCATGATTACTCACGATTTAACGATAGCATCGGCTTCGGATCGGATCATCACAATACAAGACGGTAAAATCATTTCTGATCAGCGACTGACTGAGAAAAAGTTTCAGACTGGAGGACAATAATTTTGATTCATAGTTATCAGCAATTAGGTACCAGGTATTTAAAGAAGAATATGAAACGAACTATTTTGACCTTGGTTGGCATCATACTCTCTGTAGCGTTAATTTCAACGATTGGCCTCTTTATGAAAGGATCACAACTTACCCATATTGAGAATAACAAGAAGTTAAGCGGAGTTTCTTTTCATGTAGGTATTTCAGATTATGACGAAGAGCTTTTAAATAAAGTCAAATTTAATCCCCAAATTGAATCGTTTGGTTTAATGTCTAAGGGAGACATCGTTCCTGTTGGAGATGTTTCTGTGAAAATGAATTTCGCGGATCATGACGCCTTGAAATTTTTAACCTATAGCCTTCTTGATGGCAAATTACCAACCAATGACGATGAGGCAGCTGTAGATTCCTGGGTACTATCTTATATAAAAAAAGATCTTCAAATCGGTGATTCATTTGAACTGGATGGAAAAACATATCAACTGGTTGGTTTACTGAATAATAGTGAGTTTACACAGAAAAATAAAGAGGGACGATTATTAACATATAAAAGTGAGTTTGCTATTGGAGAAGGAAGGATATTAATTGAAATTAACGAGAAAGCAGACTTTAACGAGGTTTTAGCCGAACTTAAATCAATGACTGAAGACAATAACATTGATATTAATACTCAATTGATTCAAGCTTTGAAACCGGAATCGGATCAATCGCTCCTGGCCATTCTTGTTATTGTTGTCAGTATAGTTGTCATTTCTACAATTGTTGTCATTTATAACGCCTTTCAAATCAGTGTCGTAGAGCGGATGAAGCAGTTTGGCTTGCTGAGAAGCATCGGCGCTACGCGAAAGCAAATTAGACAAATTGTTATGAAAGAAGCTGTTGTGCTGGCTGTCATCGCTATACCAATTGGGATTGTATGCAGCTTATTGGCACTTGCTATTCTCCAAACTATTTTCTTGATTGTATTAGAAAATGGTCAGGATATTTCGATATTCAATGTCGATTGGAAGATAATTTTAATTAGTTCGCTTCTTACCCTGATAACTGTTTTAGCGTCTAGTTATTACCCTGCTTTTTTTGCAGGCAAAATATCTCCATTGCTAGCAATCAGCAGCAGACTGTCAATTAAAAAAGAGGCAATCAAAAAACAAAAGAATACCGCTCTGAAAAAGCCTTTATCTTTCCCATTGAGCATGGCCTTGAAAAATGTAAAAAGAAATAAAAATCGTTATATGGTTACCATTTTATCAATTATTATAAGCAGTGTATTGTTTATTACTTTTTCATCGTTGATGGATATCGCATTTTCATCCAATTTTATGAACGATTCTTCCACTAAATCGGATCTTACAATCTATCTTCCAAATGACAATCAAGCATCTTCTGAGAACCTGCAAATTATGGATCAGTTAAAGTTAATTCAAAATGTATCCGAAGTTTACGAACAGGACTTAAGTTTTGAAATTGTATTGAAGGATACAGCTCAATCTCTCGCGACTGTTGAGGACATCCAGGAGACTTTTGGAAATAAACACTCCATTACAGTGGTTAATCACTTAGAAGAGAATAAAGCCAAGAAGGAATCCGTTCTCGTGACCAAAATTCTTGTCTATGCTTTTATTGTGGTCATTGCTTTAATTGGCAGTTTAAATATCCTTAATACGATTACTATAAGTATCATGATTAGACGAAAAGAACTGGCTGCATTAAAATCCATAGGCATGTCCCAAAGGGATTTGAAAAAAATGATTATCTATGAAGCACTGATTTATGGTTTTTCTGGAAGCTTGCAAGGCATTTTCTTCGGATGCATACTTTCATATATTATTTATTTGGCTGCCTCCGGTGTCTTGAAGGTTGCATGGACGATTCCCTATGAGGCTTGTTTCATTACGTTTGCTGCCGCTTTGTTCATTAGTTATTTATCTGTTTTGCTACCGCTCCGAAGAATCCAGCAGGATAATATTATAGATACGATAAGGGAAGAATAATACGAAAGGCCTGGCTATTTATAGTCAGGCTATTCTGATTTGGCGGTAACTGCTAATATGGAGTTAGAGGAAGGAGAGGGTATTTTTGAATAAAATATTACTGGTTGAAGATGATGAGGCTCTTGGTTTAGCCATCGAGTTTTCATTAAGAAACGAAGGGTATGAGGTGATTAGAGCTTCTAGTGTAAAAGAAGCGAGAAACCAGTTTGATCATACTATTTTTAAGTTGGCTATATTAGATATCAACCTTCCAGATGGAAATGGCTATGATCTATGCATGCACTTTAAAAAACAAAACGATGCCATGTCTATTATTTTCTTAACCGCCCTTGACGAAGAAGTGAATGTAGTAATGGGATTAGATATTGGTGGAGACGATTATATAACAAAACCTTTTCGAGTTAGAGAACTTATGTCGAGAGTAAGAGTGCAATTACGTAAACAAACTAAGTTAGAAGAAGCTTCATTGATTTTAACATCTGAGAATATAAAAATTGATATGAATCAAGTCAAGGTTTATAAAAATCAAGAACTTGTCCCAGTAACGAATTTAGAATATAAGCTTCTGTTAACTTTTATGAAGAATGCTTACAAAGTATTAAAAAGAGATGAAATTCTTCTGGAAATTACGGAAGGTGATGAAGTGTTTTTTGATGAAAATACGTTATCTGTATATATAATGCGCTTAAGAGACAAAATCGAAGATAATCCAAAAAATCCACAGTTTATCATCACCCAACGAGGATTAGGATATCGTTGGGATAAGGATGTGTGCAGACAGTAACATGATAAAAAATACTGAGATAAAAGGCTATATGATCATAATGTTCGCTTTATTTTTTCTATTTATTATCTATCAGTATATGACACATCAACTATTTTACGATCATTTAAAAAGTGATTCGATTACAACCTGGGGGGAAATTACCGCCAGATTGGTTGAACAAAATCCTGAGAATGAAGCAGAAATTATGAAAGTCTTAACAAGCAATTCTTCTGATTCCAATGAGTATCAGGAAAAAGGAAGAGAAATCTTTAAACAATATGGATTATATGAAGATTTGGAGACAGAACTTTTTCCACTTTTAAATAACAATATTTTTAGCCATAATCAATCAATTTTTTTGGGGTTGATTATTTTCGGATGTCTATTGTTTTTGGCAAATTACATACAATACACTATTTTCTTCAATAAAATCAAACAACTTACTTCGACTGCCAAAAAAATAATCGAAGGGGATTACTCGGTTACAATAAATGAAAATAAAGAAGGCGATATTGCCAAACTAGTAATTTCTTTGCGTTCCATGAAAGATATTATTAGAAAAAGCATGAGTGATTTGCTTGAAGAAAAGAAGTTTTTAGGTCAAGTATTACAAGACATATCCCATCAGTTAAAAACACCACTTTCGACGATATCCATCTACAATGAATTGTTATTGAATGAAGACTTGCCCCGTCAGCAGCAAGTTCAATTATTGCAAAATAATGAAGTTCAAATCAGCAGAATGAATGTCTTGATTCAAAACTTGTTAAAAGTCGCGAAAATTGATGCCAGAGCTATTACATTTGATAAAGAGCCGTTAAACTTGGTGGAAACGATTCATGAAGTTTTAAATCGTTTGGAAAATATGATCAATGAAAAAGATTTGTTAATTGACTGGGATGAGCCGGAAGAAATAGTAGTTTTCCACGATAAATTATGGATGCAAGAAGCTTTGGTGAACTTGTTAAAGAATGCGATTGAGCATTCCAAAAATGGTGATAAAATCACACTTCAACTCAAAGATACACCCATTTATACGGAACTTGTGATTCAAGACTTTGGAGAGGGGATTGCAGTTGAGGAATTACCGCATATCTTTAATCGATTCTACAAAGCAAGTAGTTCTAAAAAACATGATTCGACGGGGATTGGCTTGGCGTTAACAAAAGCAATTATTGAAGCGCATCAAGCCTTAATAAAAGTTGAAAGTGAGAAAAATGCCTATACAAAATTTACAATAAGCTTCATAAAATTTTAGAATGAATGAGTATACTTACAATAATCTCATGGGTTATTTTCGTTTTTAGTGCTATAGCTGGTATCTATGCTATTTATGCTATAATCAAAAACAATCATACAAAGAAATATCTCTTATGGCTGCAATATTGTAGGCAGTCATAATTTGCTTATACTTTCTAGAAAGTGCGAAAATTAAAAAAGAATTAAGGGGAGTATGACGATGCTTGAAAATAAATTAGGTATCACAAATCAACTTGATTTGAATCGAACAGAAGAACGGCTTTCAAAGAAGAAAGCTAAAGAGTTATACGATTCAGGGAAAATAAATAGCTTAGAAGTAGGCACTTTCAAGGGTCTTTCTGAAATTCATCGCTATCTATTTGAGGATATTTATTACTTTGCTGGAAAGGTTCGAGAGGTCAATATAGCAAAAGGGAATTTCCGATTTGCTCCAATCATGTATCTTAGAGCATCTTTAGAGCATATCGATACGATGCCACAAACAACTTTTGATGAAATTGTTGAAAAGTATGTTGAAATGAATATCGCTCACCCTTTCAGAGAGGGGAACGGTAGAGCTACTAGAATTTGGCTAGATTTAATCTTTAAAAAAGAACTTCAAAGGGTTGTTGAATGGAATAAGATTGATAAGGAAGATTACTTGTTGGCGATGGAACGTAGTCCGATTAGAGACGTTGAAATTAAGCAATTGCTCCAACAAGCATTATTAGATGAAATTAATAGCCGTGAAGTTTTCATGATGGGTATTGATATTAGCTACTATTATGAGGGATATACTGAATATGATATAGAAGATTTATAATAGAAAGGGCTGAAATTCAGTCCTTTTTTACTTTTTAATAGGGGCAAAAAAGGAGCTAACTAAATAGCTCCTTTTATTTATGATTAAAACTAAGATGTTAGGTATCTTTGATTGAAATGTGCGCGAAATCAAAAGAATAGTTTTGGTTATTCCGAAAAGACACTGGCTTCTTTAACACAGGAACAACCTTGTATTTATTTTTCTTCACTTTCTTAAACACACTTTTAACCGTATCCGACCTCACTCACATCCCACACCTGAAGGAGTAGGCTTTCCCGTTTGGAAAATCAAGTTTTACAATTTAGTAAGATTAAAAGTCATATTGTAAGGGAACAGTCATTCATTTATCAAAAAATAACGTTTATGTTTAAAGTATCAAAAATAAGGAGCTGGCAAAATGAAAAAAACAGTAGCTTTTTTATGTATTAATGCTAAAAAATATAGTTTTCTATTAGGAGATTCTGAATGAATAAATTAAATACGTATGAAAGAATAGACACTATGGATTACTTACGAGGGTTTGCCTTGCTGGGGGTACTTCTTGTGAATAGCTTTCAGGTTATGGATTCGTCCAACTATAATGAATTACACGGAGTATTATATTCTATATTCAACAGGGAATTTTACCCTATTTTATTCTTCTTATTTGGATTTGGGTGTTATCTTTTTATGAATCGATCCAAACAAAAAATAAACAATAGATACCTTTTGTATTTCCGCAGAATCGGTTTTTTATTTGTACTAGGACTGATTCATACATTATATGCACCGCCAGGGATTACCGATGTATTAATGGTGTATGCAGTACTTGGCCTGTTTATGGCAATATTTTTTAAAAGAAGTAAATGGAACAACTTAATAATAACGATTTCACTAATAGCCTTATCTATTGTTACAGCTTTTTATCAACCGTATTATGGTGAGAGAATAGTATGGCTAGATTTACTATCCAACATAAGTAAATGGTTTGCACCGATGATGCTAGGTTTTACGATGGGGCAATTTAATTTTTTTGAAAATATGCATGGGAGATTAAGGTATATTTCGGTTTTTTTTATAGTTAATATTTGTACTTATGTATCTTTATTTTATATAAAGCTGTCAATTGACATTACTCCTGCAGGAACAGAAATGCTAGAAGATTATATTGTTCCTTTTATGATGATGAGCAGTTTCCTTATTATTTTACAATGGGATAGAGCAAAAATGATATTATCTCCATTAAAATTTTATGGACAAATGTCTTTAACAAATTATCTTGCGCAAAGTGCCTTACTAATTGTATTTAGCTTCCTAATTGGTATGACACCTATTCATTCATTAATAGTGTGTTTCTTAATCCACGCTATTTTAATTACTTTTAGTATAGTATGGTTAAAGTATTTTAAAATGGGGCCAGTTGAATTGTTATTACGATACTTTACTTATTGGGCGAAAGTTCCGAATAAGAAAAAAATCATTAAAGAGAGTTTTAATGAAGCTTGATTTACCTAATTACCGTAAAATATGCTGAAAAAACAAAGTTTAAGTTTATATTCGTTTGCGTGATAGGGCATTAAGGGGTCACTAGACTAAATGTGACCCAATGCATCCCTTTAAAAATTTCTTATCTGTTTTAGTAAGGAATTGAGTTCATTCGCCTCTTTTTTAGTCTTAATCAGTGTTATGATCCAAGCAAACAAATAGAGTAATAAAAAACCACCAAGGAAATCTACGCTTAGAAAATGATCTGACCACTTGTTATATAAAGATATAGAAAAGACTACTAGAAACATCATGATAAAATGAATGACTAAAGCAAACAAATAGTTCATTTTTTCAATGTCAAAAATGATTGTAAAAATACCTGCGCAAGCTGAGATTATGAATACACTAATAATCTCAGCTTCTGAAGAAATGATATTTTTTCTCGATAGTAAAACCATCATATAAATAAATGCACCAGTGCCTAAACCTGAAAATAGTCTGTTTTTTAATTGCAACGAAATGTCTTCCTCTCAAAATAAGATAGGCTTGTTTAATTCTTTTTGTACATAATATGTATAAAGAATTCCTCCGAAGAAAAGTCCGATAGATAGTCCATTTATGGCAGAATAAATGATATTAAATGAAAGGTCATTATAAAATGATGGCGAGATGCCTAAAGTTACATTTAAGAGATACTTCACTAAAAAATTTATTAGAATAATGATTAATGGAAGATAGCACTTCTTTCTGATGATTACTGATTCCTGTTTGAGGAACATTTGATATTTTTTGTACAACAAATAACCAATTAAAGTCCCAGGAAATATGAAAAAGAAATAGCTAATCAAACAAATTTCTAAGTGAGAAAATTGAGAGATCATTTTTTCAAATCCCCATATCATAAATATGAAAGGAACTAAAAACATTTTAGATAAATTGATTGGCCTTTCCTGGGAAATAGCGATACCTCTTTTTGTTAAAATAATTAATAATATCCATACTGACAATGGCGTTCTTAAAACTACTTCTCTAATGATGTTATACATTCTTTATTGCCTCCTTTGATGTTATTCATAATGGCATCAAAGAGGGAATAAAGAAATACGTCTAAACATATGTGGTGAAAATCAATACATAAGTGGGCTTTTGGAATATCTTGTTAGTGTCTTTTTCAAAGAAGATACATATTTTCTTGACACAATTACTTTCTCTTCATTCGATAGAATTGCTTCAAGATTACCGTTAGGTTTAACCGAAAATTTATTTAAAAAATGAATATTGATCAGGATCGTTTTTGAGATTCTGATGAAGTTATTGGGAAGATCATGCTCCAATTTATATAAAGGGCTTTTTGTTTCAAAAATAGTATCATTTGTATAAATGAATATTTTTCGTTCAAGATATTCTAAATAAAATATATTGGAATAAGGAATTTTTTCTTGTTCGTTTTTGGATGTAGACTTTGCTAGTAAATAGTTGTCGGAGCTTTTTTCAAGAGTTGATACGATATCTTGAATAAAAGACGTTACTTTGTGAATGTTAAATGTACATGATTCTTCTTTAAGTTTTTCTATAATTTTAATGTTAACCTTCATTTAAGACATATTTTCCTTTCAAAATTGGTTGTTAGTAATTTAAAGTGAATGTAAAGAGTATATCAAATGTTACGCTGATTTTTATAATTGTAGGATAGTTTTTACCAAGATATACAAAAGAATCATAGATTTATGAACTAAGCTATTTCTAAGCAGAGGAATCTGTCCGTAGAAATGGCTTTTTATTGTATGTAAAAATTTGTTTGAAAAATTCAGTCTTATATCATTTTTAAAACCTACAATGAAGTCAAAGGAAAGGAGTAGTGTAGATGAAAATGAAAAAAATTAGTCTTGTTGTAGTTCTTATATTGACAGGTTTTATAACAAATGACGTAGTCGTACATGCAGATGATCACGAACATAAAGATAAAAAACATGAAAAGTATAAAGAATATAAGGACTATAAAGACGACGATGATGATGACGATAAGAAATATTACTATGACGATGAAGAAGAAGGGGAAACTTATTATTTTCAAGACGCAGTAAGTGCGAAAGGTACTTGGAATATTTGGACACGAACAGTTGCTGCAGATAAAGAAGTGCTACCTTTTATAAACTCTCAAAAAGTCACGTTAAAGGTAGAAGGGACAAATAAGGAGCTAAGCTTTTTTATTGTACCAAAAGACGGTGAATTTTTTGTACCGGGTAAAGCAGTAGCACAGGCCCTAGGAGCAAAAGCGACATTTTACAAAGAAAGTAAAATTTTAGACGTCCGAAATGGAGCAAATGAATTAATTTACCGAGCAGGAACTAACGTTGTTTATGATAACAATGTGAAAACACCATCTCCTGCACAAGTATTTTACATGAATGAAGAATTATATGTACCGATTAGTACAATAACGAATGGCTTAGGCTATATAGCAGAGTGGCAAGAAAATAATCAAACATTTGTCTGCCAACCAATTACGAATTAGGGGGGAAGCACTATGAAAGATCCGAAAAAGGCAAAATGGGTATTAGGGGCGTCAGGGATACTTTTATCTGCAGCGATACTAACCCAAATTAACAATCCAACAGAAGCCGAAACTACACGTACAAAAAATATTCAGGAAGTAGATCAGAAAAATATGACGGAAAAAGAAAAAGAACTAGCTCAGCTGGATTGGACAAACTTTGAAATGACAAGTCAGCCTGCTGTTAAAAGCGAGCGCAAAACGAAAAGAACTTAATGGAGTTGGTCGTGTGGATACACTAACTTTGCAAATAATGAATACTGAATTTTATATAGCTATGCCAAAAGGTGTTTATTTCGTATGGAAAGATAAAGCGGAGAAATGGCTTCAATACGTAGCAAAAGAATGGTCAAGATTTCAAGCGAATAATGAATTATCACAACTAAATGATTTGAAAATTGGAGAAACGCTACGCATTAATTCGTTACTGTATGATTGTTTAATGCAAGCAAATCAATATTATCAACTTTCTAACGGTTTATTTTCACCGTATCTTAAACGCCAATTAGAACAGCATGGCTACAATCAATCTTTCCCATTTGATTCAGCTAAAAGCAAGGTATTTCAGAACAAACCTCTTATTGCTAATCAACCATTTCAATTTCTAGGCGATGAGCAAGTCATGAAGGTAGCTCAGCAGGAAATTGATTTAGGTGGATTTGCCAAAGGGTATGCCATTGAAATATTGGCGAAGTGGCTTGAGCAAGAGATATCTCCCGATTTCGGACTAATAGATGGGGGAGGGGATATGAAAATGTGGTCTTCTGGGGAAAAAACTTGGACAATTGGTGTTGCAGATGCCTGGGATATCGACAAGGAAATTAGCTCCATCAAAATGAAAACAGGTGCTATCGCTACATCCAATCGAGTGTATCGAAGCTGGATGCAAGGATCCATGAAGAAACATCATTTATTAAACGGACAAACAGGTGAAATAGCTAATACAGAAGTCTTACAAGCTTCAGTCGTAACGTCCTCATTATGTGATGCAGAGGTTGGTGCCAAACTATGCTTTCTTATGGATGAAGGTGAATTGCAGCAATGGTTCGAAAATAATTGTCAACAAAGTGCCCGCTTCATTGTTAAAGAAGGGCAAGTAGCAAACTGGAGAATGACGGGGGTGAAATAAATGATCATCAGTACGTGGGAATGGATTCGATTATTAGGGTTTTTAGCGTATTTTTATTTTACAATTTCCATTATATTTGGTTTGTTGAGAAAAGCAGCATTTGTCAAATCCCATAAAAACTTAATTTATCATATACATCAAAATGCTGGATGGCTAGGATTAATTACCGTAATTGCGCATATGTTAGTGCTTTTAATCGATCATTATCAGCCTTATAGTATAATGGGGATTTTAATTCCGTTCTCCGCTAAATATCAGTCTCTACCATCGGCACTTGGAACAATAGCATTTTATTTATTTTTAATGGTAGTCATGACATCGGATTTATGGATTCGAACAATGAATCGCTCGTTATGGAAAAAGCTACACTTTCTTGTGTTACCAGCATGGGCATTATCACTTGCTCATGGAGTGTTAATAGGAACGGATACAGAAAATACGTTGATTATTATGTTTTATGTAGTTTCTGGGGGAATTACCATGTTAGTGCTGGTTGCAAGAACAATAAGCCAGTTCATGAAAAAAGTAAATATTTCAACGTCACAACAATAATTAAGAGGAAGCGGGGCTGTTTTAAAAAGCCCCGCTTCCTTTATGTTGAATAATGTTTATATTGGGAATTCAATATGAAATGTAGTGCCTTTATCGACTTTACTTGTCGCATAAATTTCCCCCTCATGCTGCTCCACTATTGCTTTTGCTATGGCAAGACCTAAACCAGTACCATTTCGTTGACGAGCAGCATCACTTCGGTAAAATCGCTCAAACACTAAAGGTAATTCCTGTTCAGTCATACCAACGCCGCTATCAGCAACAGTAATTTTTACAGAATCTCTATTTTTTAAAAGCGTCAGTGTTATTGCTCCACTATTTGTATATCTTATCGCATTGTCTAAAAGAATATAGAGCAGCTCTTGTATCTTTGAAGCATCACCAAGCAGCTCGATGTTTTCTTGGATTTCAGTAGAAAACTGTATGTCAGGAGGCATAATCCTTTGAAATTTCGTGCTCACTTTTAGGAGTAATGTTGATAATGGTATGCTTTCTTTTTGAATGGAAACCTGCTGCTGATCGTGTCTTGCTAAGAACAGCAGTTTATCTATGAGCTCTTTCATTATTTCAGCCTCATCTTTTAAGTCCACAATTAATTCCTTCCCAAAAGGGCTTAATTGCTTTTCTTCTTCCAATTCTAAAATTTCAAGTGAACTATAAAAAATACTTAATGGTGTTCGTAATTCATGGGAAGCATCGGATACGAACTTTTTTTGTTTATCGAACGACCATTGAATAGGGACCATCGCTTTACCAGCTAAATAATAGGCCAATAGACCGATTAAGATCGTAGAAATACAAGTTAATACTATTAGTAAATACTTTGTCATCTGGAAAAAGTGATGCTGTGACGTCACAGATTTACCAACGAAAATATAGCCTGCTACAGTATCATCGTTGTAAATTGGCTTTTTCAAAATTAGAAAATGCTCTTCTTGCCATTCATAATGTTGTATGAGCTCCTCATCAGGATTTTCATTCCCAAACGCTTTTTCAATCTGATTCTTCAGACCCTTGTAAGATTCATCACCATGGACAAACTTATGATCTTTTGTGTAAATATAGTAAAAAAAACTGCGATTTGGGTCAAAATTTAAAGTTTTAGTGTCTGCATGAACATGTTCAAAGAAATCATGCTCTTGCTTACCATAAAAGTCTTCTAATTCGTTTATTTGTTGATTTTCCATTAATTTTACGAGGGAAAAGTATATAACAATAACGAATAGTGAAAATAACAATAAGTAAAGCGTTGCATACAAAAAGGATAATTTTTTTTTCGTTTTATGAAACATTAGTCTTCCCTCAGTTTATAGCCAATCCCTCTAACGTTTTGAATACGTGATTTGGATTGACCATCATCAATTTTTTTTCGAACAAGCTTGACTAAAGCATCTAAGGAATTATTCGAAACATCGTAATCGTAGCCCCAAATATAAATACAAATTTGTTCTCTAGTTAGTACACGACCTTTATTGATAAATAAATACTCCAAAAGTAAAAATTCATTTTTAGTTAGATCAACTACTTCATTATTGTACAAAAACACACGAGAATCTACATTCAGCTGTAATTGATCGATCTGGATGACCTGTTCTATCACTTTATCTTTTCTTCGTAGTAATGCGCGAACTCTTGCTAACAGTTCCTCTATTTTAAATGGTTTTACTATGTAATCATCTGCGCCACTATCAAGACCTTTAATGATGTCCTCTGTGTCGTCCTTCGCTGTTAGCATTAAAATACTACCATTGAATCCAGTGTTTCGTAGCTGCTGGCACACTTGAATTCCACTAAGGTGCGGCATCATCCAATCTAAAATAACAAGATCGTATTGTTCTGTAAGCGTATGGTCTAGCGCTTCCTGTCCATTCTCCGCTTCAGTCACATTATGAAATTCTTTCTTTAAAATATGAACGATATTTCTTCTTAACCGTGCATCGTCTTCTGCTAGTAATATTTTCAAAGCAGCTTCCTCCTATATACTATATTCAACTAAGTATACGCATATAAAAATGAAATGAAACTGAAAAAAGTTCCTTCCTCCATTATTGTATTCCATACTTCGATAAGAGTTGAAGTTTTTCCTGTCTATAATGTTCTTAAACATAGAAATAGGGGGACAAATAATGAATATTTATAAATTTACAGCATTGTTAGTTTTAACGACCTTTTTAATGGGATCTTCGTTTGCCATTGTTAAATTGGGATTGCCTTATGCATCTCCACTGTTATTGGCTGCACTCCGCTTTCTACTGGCAGGGATTTTGATGGCTGTCGTCGTATTAGCGTTAAAAAGACCTCATCCTACTTCAAAAGAAGGCTGGATGAAAATTTTAACGATTGGAGCATTTCAAACTGCGGGTGTAATGGGCTGTATTTTTTTAAGCTTACGGACAATTACAGCAAGTGAATCTTCTATTCTAACGTTTACGAATCCTTTGCTTGTAGTTATATTCGCTACAATATTTACGAAAGCACGTTACCGATTGTATCAATGGTGTGGTGTTTTCTTGGGGTTAATTGGTGTTACGATTACAATGGGTATACAGATTGAAGGTGAAATCGGCATTCTTTTTGGTTTTCTTTCAGCTGTTTTTTGGGCAATTGCGACATTACTAGCTAAAAAGTGGGGAGTATCATTTGATACATGGGTGCTTTCAGCCTATCAAATGCTTTTTGGTGGTTTACTACTTTTAATGGCAAGTTTCGTGTTAGAACAACCATTTTTTACTGTGAATGTTCATTCAGTATCCATTTTATTATGGCTTAGCATTTTCTCGTCAATTGTTCAATTTGCCGGCTGGTATTATCTTTTACAAAATAGTGATCCTGGAAAAACGAGTGCCTTTTTGTTTTTAGCTCCTTTTTTCGGCGTGATAACAGGCTGGATACTATTAAATGAACCATTAAAACCATCGCTAGTCGTAGGAGGGCTGTTTATAATTGTCGGTATTTATTTGGTGAACCGTAACTTTACGGCTAACGCAAAAAAAATATCCGCGGGGAGTCGAATATAGACTGTCCGCGGAAAGTAGGCAGAGCCCTGTGCTAGTTTATACATCTAACTGAAAAACGTCTTTAAAGCCAGCCCTTCCTTTTTCAGTCACTTTAATGGCACGAATAGACGGGACACGAGTCACCCAACCCAAACTTAAAAAATGTGTAAGCATTCCTTGACCAAGAGCACCAGCTAGATGATAACGTCGTTCACTCCAATCCAAACATGCATGGGAAAATGATCGACGCTTTCTTTTTAAATCATCTAAATCAAGACCGAAATCTATAAAAAATTGTGCACCTTCAGCTGTTATGAGAAACTGCTTTTCTTCTAGTTTTAGATAGCCTGCGTTAACCAAAGAGTCTGTTAATTGAACACCTAGTTTACCAGCTAAATGGTCATAGCAAGTTCTTGCACCTTGTAGTAATTTCATTTGGCTTGATTGTTTTAATGAGCGTACTTCAGGTGGTGGAGAAATCGCTAGGAAGGATTCTAGTAAATGAGCAATTTCTTCGTCTGCTAATTGAAAATATCGATGACGGCCTTGTTTCTCTACTTTCACAAGTTTACCGTCTACTAACTTTGCAAGATGAAAGCTAGCTGTCTGGGGTTTAATGGCAGCCATATAAGCTAATTCACTTGCTGTATGAAAACGACCATCCATCATACTAGCTAGCATCGTAGCTCTTGAAGTTTCTCCAAGGAGAGAAGCAATTTCAGCCATATTTGGATTAATACTCATTTGTCACAATCCTTTCTGCATTCCATATTTCGATTTTCATAAAAGTATTTATCGTTTACAATAATACATAAAAAGGTGGGAGTAAATAGCTATGGAAACATATTATGCTGTAATTTTTACATCACAAAGAACAGATGAGGATGGGGAAGGCTATGCCAAGATGGCAGAAGTGATGGACGAACTAGCACAAAAGCAACCTGGATTTCTTCGTGTAGAAAGTGCTAGAGATGCTGAAGGGAAAGGAATTACTGTATCCTATTGGGAGTCACTAGAGGCCATCCAAGCATGGAAAGAAAATTCAAAACATCTAGTTGCACAGCAATTCGGAAAAGAAAAATGGTACATGGAATATAACGTGGAAATTTGTACAGTCATAAAAGATTATTCTTTTACAATGTAATCGGGAAACGTCAAAACCAAATTTAGGAGAATTTAATATATGACTATTTTAGAAGAATGGCATGAACAAAGAAGAAATTTTAATCCTTCTGATCCAGCCAGTATTAATCAAATGCATGAGTTTAAGGAAAAAGTGAAACTTCAAGAGCAAACTGAAGGTAATTTTAGGATACTCGCAGACATCTACTGTATGCTTAGGATGTATTCGGATGCCTATAAGATTTTCACTTTAGTTATGGATGTAGGGAACAAGAAAGATCAGAAAAAATTTGGATCAATAAAATATTACATAGATAATCCGAATTGTGTGAAACCTTTGTATCCTTGTAAAATTAGAGAGGATAAAATAATTAAAACAATAATACCTAAATTTAAGTATTTGCCAGACCCATTAAAATCTAAAATCTTTGAAGCGGAAGAAGATGTAACTTGTGATTGCTGCGAACAGGAAGTAGATGTTTATTATACTGGAAGTATTTATGCTGTTGAAGAGGTTGATTATCTCTGTCCTACATGTATACATAGTGGTGCAGCTGCTAAAAAATACGACGGTTCTTTCCAGCAGGACTTACTAAATGATGAGAATGTTATAAATTCCAGTTTTACTGAGGAAGTAATGTGTAGAACACCTGGTTTTATTAGTTGGCAAGGTAATAATTGGATGGCTCATTGCTCAGATTATTGTGCATTTATTGGCTATGTTGGCTGGAGTGAGTTAGTGGAGTTGGGCATTACAGAACAATTTGAAAATTATACTGGTTTTTCTATTGAAGAGTTATCAGAATCACTTATGAATAATGGGCATCATCAAGGGTATTTATTTCGATGCTTAGAATGTGGTCGCTATGTCCTTTATTCTGATTTTAGTTAAACGTGAAAAACAGTATATCTTCATTCAGTAGAAGACTCCTACCTCTTAAAGTGGTGAGATGAATGAGGATGTGGTTTCTTTTCAAGGTGTCCAAACATCTACTGAAATAGAGGAACTCAGTCTAAGAACGCCACGTCCTGTGGCAACGACTGAGTGACCAACATCGTATTGGCCTAAAGCCTCCGGTGGATGTTACGGATTTTTTAAAGGAATGAATAAAGGAAGTTAGCCTAAAACCTTCGCATCCAGCTAAAACGGCTAACTGACCTGCATCGGTAAAAACACCACGTCCTGTGGTATTACCGAAATGACCGACATCGTGTCGGCCCTCGTGCAGGCCTGGGCACAATTCAAAATCCTAACGCAATTACGCCGAGGCGAAATTGATCTGATGAGGGGGAGGAGAATTGGACAATTTTTTTCAACGTTATATAGATTCATGGCGTTTTAATGGTTGGTTTATCCACGATATCTTTTTAGGCATTGTCATTGGCGTTGGGCTTTTATTAGTATTGTATGCTTTGTTCAAACGCCGATTTAATTTTGCTCTTGTCATAACTTTTATCCTGTACGCTTTTTTAGGGAATCTTTTGATGATTGCCTTTGGTTTAGCTGGTCGAAGCTTCCCTATCAATTCAGAATCACCCATATATACAGATAATGCACAGAAAATTGCTGTCCAAATGGTTAAAGGATCTGAAAATAACGGTACAGGTAATGGCATTACGCAAATTATTTCACATCATCAAATTATTGCGATTAATTTGCAAACAGGTGAAAAACAGTGGACGAAATCTTCTTCAAGTAAAGAGACTTTAATAGGCAATTTTATGGGGGGACTTCTTGTTCATCATCGTGACGGTGAATACGGGAAACTTTCATTATTAGATATGAAAACGGGGAAAGAAAAGCTCTCTGAAAAAGAATTTACGGAAAAGCATAAACAGTTAATAGATGTTTTAGATATAGGTTCTCACAATATAGTTTTATTAGAGAATAATCTTTATTTAGAGGGTGTCGATGGGAACTTTTATCGCTTCGATGGCAAGAAATTAGCTGAAGATAACAAAGCTGAAAAATATCTTTCTACAAAATTTTTCATAGAATCCGATATTCCAGGTTATTTTGCTTCGCACAATCAACCGTTGGAGGATTATGAAGAGGTTCGAGAATTTAGCAGCAATGTATTAGCTGAACCTGCCATACAAGTATACAAGAATTTAGATCCTGCCGTATTAGATGTTGATTTGCAACAACAAACAGCTATTGTATCTTATCGACAAACGAAGCGAGAAAGTGCAGACAGTATCGTATTATTATATGACATGAAAAACCATCGCATTATTTGGGAAGAAAATATAGGTGTTGTTAACGCTGAGCAAAAAAATCCGGGTGTTCGTACATTAGAGAACTACTTTGCGATTCAAGCAGGAGATGAGTTTTTGTTGTTAGATAAGAACACGAAAAAAGAAATGTTCAGATATCAGCTACGTTGGAATCGCCCAGTTCAGTGAAAATTAAAGAGCGTAGAATTATTTATCCCCTCCAAGTAACGACTTGTGAGGGGGTTTTTTATAGAGTTGCTCTATATATCACAAAATGATATATTATTTAATGGTATATCATTTTGTGATATATTGGAGGTGTAGACAATGAAATCATTAGAGCAGTTAACAGATTCTGTTTTTTATATTATGGCTGCCTTAACGGAGCCTCGCCATGGTTATGCTGTCATGAGTTTAATAGAGGAGACAACAAAGGGGACTTTCGTAGTTGGTCCAGCATCCCTTTATACAATTATTAAAAAACTATTATCTGAACAACTTATTCAGCTACATGATGATTCGGATTCTCGGAGAAAGGTCTATGTCTTAACGGATAAAGGTCGAGAAATATTGCTCGAAGATATTGAAAGAAGAAAGGTCATGATTCAGTTGGCAGAGCAGGGACTACAAAGGGGGCAAAAATAGTGCGAAATAAGAGATATATGGCATCATATGGTTTAGCTTTTTTTGAGGAGCGCGATATGAAAGAATTAAGTGAAAAAGCGGCAAATGGGTGGCATTTAAAAAGATTTCGATGTGCTGGCTATGGGCTAGAGAAAGGTGAACCAGAAGACGTCATTTTTAGTATTGATTATCGTAAATTACCGAAGGATGAAGAAGAGGAGTATTTTGAGCTATTTGCTTACGGTGGCTGGACACATGTTTGTTC
Source organism: Lysinibacillus sp. NPDC093216 (assembly GCF_050280325.1). NCBI lineage: Bacteria > Bacillati > Bacillota > Bacilli > Caryophanales > Bacillaceae > Lysinibacillus > Lysinibacillus sp. NPDC093216. Next base: position 348,546 of record NZ_JBNNVB010000002.1, read on the forward strand.
TAGTGCAGATATGCATATTTTTAAGGCAGCACCAGAAACTACACCCATATATAGTGACGCTGAGTCTTCTATTGATAAACTAGCGCGTCTTGCAAAGCCTGTAAACCTAGCTGCATCTATTTCTCTTGCTATAACGATGGTTTTGTGGATATTTATGATGTTTACCACTGGGACAATTCAACACGTTGCAGAGCAAGGATTTGAATATTCCTTTATTTTTACTGTTCCAGCAGTGATGACTTCTGGTGGAGTATACTATCATATGTGGAAGAACCTACGATTAAAATCAAAGCATATATAAAGAACGAACAGCTGAAGTTTATCAGCTGTTTTTTTCATGTTCGGTAAAATGAGGGGGTGGGTTTCTGTTTCAACTAGGCGATTTCGATGAGCCGCTTGGTCCAAGCGTAGTGTTATGAAGAAAAGATAAACTGAACCACAGGAAAAATTTGACTTCGTGCCGAAGTATTAGTATGTAGAATATAGATATCTAATTATTTCGAAAATAATTGGGGTGTTTTAGATCATTATATTACAATCTTGGCATGTCCAATGTTTGATGACAATATAATAGTACAGTTGCCTACATTAATTAGTAGTACACTTGCAAAGTAGGAAAACTATAACTAACTACTCAGTGAGAAAGGATAGGATGGAATGAATATTGGGAATAGTGTTGCGCTTATTGTAAGTCTGATTTTTTCAAGCATTTTGGTTCGGGCAATATATCGCGTTTTTGTGAAAAAGAAAGTACCTACTATGACCTATACACCATATGATGATGCCATGAATGGTAGAGGTAAACATGACAATTAAGTGAGTGGTTACAAACATCAAACAGTAAGCTGCAGGCTTCATGTAACTAATAGTATAAAATATGAGAATCTACTATTATTTCAATAAGAAATAATAGTAGATTATTTTTATTTTATCAATGATAAGATTTACGAAGGAATTTTATCCTGTATTTGGTATTATTTAATCAAGGGACAGTCAATAATTTTGTGTAAATGACAATCCAACCTTTTCGTATAGATCAAAGAATGATTTTGTTTTTAGGAAGGTTAGTTTCAGACATAGCCGAGGTTGATTATGTAGGTACAGCCCTTACTTTTCAAATGTGTATTGGTTTCTTACTTACTATATTTTCAATAAATCTAATCCCTATTATACTGAGGATCATTGGATGGGAGTGGATCTTTACAATATTAGCGATTGGACCTATTCTTGGAATTGGATTTATGTTCAAATATAGACGCTACGAAATAACTAATGAGAAAGTGTAATTGTAACTTTTAAGTATTATCTCTATCACAAAAAATGAATAGCCTCAAATAAAAAATCCAATCGTTTTGATTATTTCTTTCAAAACAATTGGATTATTTTAATGGTAAAACAATATTTTTTTTTAAGTGATGAAGCTCAGGCTTTCTTTTCTTTCGGGTATCCGATGAGGATAGCAATGGTTCCGCAAATTCCTATAAGGACTGGATAGAAAGAGTATTGCAGCATGCTCACTGGCGATATTCCGGCTACGCTTGCGGCTGCCAGGAATTGGGCTCCGTATGGCAGTAGACCTTGGATCGTACAGGAGAAAATATCTAATATACTTGCGGATTTTCTCGGCTCAATCTCATACTGTTCAGCAATATTTTTTGCAAGTGGACCAGCAATTAAAATAGCAATCGTATTATTGGCCGTAGATAAATTTGTTAAACCCACTAGGCCGGCAATGCCAAATTCAGCACCTTTTTTCGATTTAATCCTTTTTGTTGCAAGGTGAAGTAGAAAGTCAATCCCTCCGTTAAACTTAATAACCTCCACCATTCCAGCTATTAATATCGCAAGGAATGCCATTTCATACATGCCTGACATTCCTTCGCCGATCTTTTGAAAAAGGCTCATTAAGTGATAGCTGCCATCCGCTAAGCCAACAGCCCCGGCAAGAACAATCCCAGATGCCAGAACAAGGAAAACATTCATTCCAGCTAACGCTAAAATAATAACCAAAACATAGGGAACAATTTTTACCCAACTATAGCTTAAATGCTCCACTTGTGCAGTTTCACCCATTGTGATAACTCCTAAAATAAGGCTCGTTACAATAGCTGCCGGCAACACAATCCAAAAATTCACCTTAAATTTATCCTTCATTTGTGCACCTTGTGAACGAACGGCAGTAATTGTTGTATCTGAAATAAAAGATAAATTATCGCCAAACATCGAACCGCCAACAATCGCTGCCATTACTAAAGCCATGGAAAGGTCGATATGCTCGCTTATCCCAACTCCAATTGGAGCCAGTGCAACAATCGTTCCCACCGATGTACCCATTGATAGGGAGATAAAGCAGGCGATGATGAACAAGCCTACGACAAGTAAGTTTGGCGGAACGACCGATAAAGCAAAGTTTACAGTGGAGTCCACTGCCCCCATGCCTTTTGCTACCGCTGAAAAGGCACCAGCCAAGAGAAAAATAATGACCATCAGCATGACATTTAAGTTTCCTGCGCCTTTGCAAAAAATATCAACCTTTTGCGCAAACGATTCTTTTCGATTCATTGCCAAAGCCACAGCGCCTGAAATAGAAATGGCTACAATGACAGGGAAGGCGTAAAAATCACCTGTAATAACCCCTGAACCAATAAATAAAATTAAAAAAACAACAAATGGGATCAGCGCCCATGGATTCTCTTTCTTCATGTCTACCTCCAAAAAATAAAATTGGACACGTCTTTTGTCCATTCTTTTTACGATAAAAAGGCCTCTTCTTGTAACAACAAGAAGAGGCCTTATATCTATAAAACACTCCTCTTATCTATCAAGCCTTTGCCTGCTGGATTTGGCACAGTAACTTAAATCATAAGTTCCGCTGCCGAGATTTCATCGGGCCAGTCCCTCCATCTCTCTTGATAAGAAGCAAATATATTATTTTTTTCACAATAATAAATATTATAATAAAAAGTCGATTTTTGCAACATATTTTTAATCAAGCTTGGTTTAAAAGCTATATTAATTAAGGAAATTGAACAAGTAAGAGGTTTAGAGGATAGGAAAGCGTGAATTTTTGGTGTCGCTGTTTTTACGCAGCACAACTTGATTTAACAACTGAAAGGGGGAAAAAGGAGGCGCCCTTAGAATTGGAGGGGCGCCTCACCTAAAACATTTGTGGTAAAAATTCCGTCATAAAGCGTTGATTTTTACGTAGCCATATTTTTAAAATCATACGATGTGTTAGGAGGCGTTGTCTTTTTTGTGGTCTAGCCTTTGCTTCTATTAAACTTTGTAGTAGAGTGCAGGTTTCTGTTGCCAATCCTTGAGAATCAACGAGGACGTCAAGTTTATAATCAATTAACTGAGTAGCCTGAACCTTTGCAAGTAATTGTGCAAAGCGAGTATTCATTTCTGGAAAGTTTTCTTCTAGTTCTAAGTCGATTAAAGTATATAATGTTTGTTCAATTTCAGCTTCGAGCGCTTGTAATTGTTCAATGGACGGCTGTGTCAAAAAATCACCTCTAGTATTTCAAAAATGCTGCTACACAAGGACAAAGCCAAGTGCCGCGAAAAGTAAACCGAATAAAACTGTAGTGCATATATAAATAATCGCTTGCCTCCATTTTTTCTGCTCTAAGAGTTGCAAACATTCAAAACCAAATGTTGAAAAGGTCGTATATGCTCCTAAAAAACCAAGCCCTATAAACTGCCAAATCCAATCATTTGGATGTAATGCAAATAGAAAGCCAAGTGCAAAAGAACCCGTTATATTAATAAAAAATGTTGCCCATGGGTATGTATGGACAATCAATCTTCCTAGATAAAATCTTGTTAGTGCACCCAAAAATCCACCGATACCAATCATTATCATACGAAGCGCCCCTTTGCTAGTTTAAATCCTAGCCATGCACAAGCTAAACCGCCAAAAACACTTACAAAAATATAAAGAACGGCTTGTAGCCATTTACTATCCTGCAAAAGTAATAGCGTTTCTAAAGAAAATGTTGAAAAGGTTGTAAAAGCACCAAAAAAGCCAGTACCAATTCCTATAATAACAGGTGTTCGCTTTGTAAACGTTGTAAATAGCCATGCTAAACAAAAGCAGCCAATTAAGTTCATACAAAGTGTCGCAAATGGAAAACCACCGTTATTTGAAAGTACTAGACCAAGGCTATATCGACAGATGGCACCCAAAAATCCGCCGATTCCAACAGCTAAAAATGATTTCAAAGTAAAGACTCCTTATTAAAATGTCTATATTAAAAAGTGTATCATGAGATACCCATTTTAGATAATAGTTAGGCGTTAAATTAAAGTTGGGTGATAAATTAAAAAAGTTAGGCGATAAATTTAAAAATTAGGGCGATAAACCTTGAAATTGTTCCGATAAATTGATTTGGACCCTATCGAACTAGCTTTGTTCGACAGGGTCTTCCAGCGATGTTTCAATAACATGTTTTAATTGAAAAATAGAAGATTGTTGACTTTCGCTCTTCTTGAAAATAAAGACAGTTTCTATTATTTCGTTTAACTGCGGCAAACCATAATAGTAAATGTTGGAGTAGTAGTAAAGGTTAATTAGTTAACACAGCCAATCGTATTGTCTATTTGTAGGAATCAAGGACACTTCTTACCGATTTTATTTCCTTCATCGTAAAAGGAACTTGATTCTTTTAGCCACTCTGCCATCGCACGTGTATACATATAGCATCTGCTTCACACAAGTAGTGTAACAGATGAACTTGTTTCTGCTGTTGCAATCATGTCATAATTTATTACTATGATTGATTATTAACATTGTCAATGACAGTATCGAAGTCTTTATTGGAATCGACACTTTCAGTTATTGTAAAAACATAACCATCTGGATCTTCTATCGTTAATTCTTTTGCATTCCATGGTTGAACTGTCGGCTGTTGAATGATTTTCGTTTTATTTTCTAGTGCAGCCAGATAAATACTATGAATATTATTAGAGAAAACATTAATAATGACAGAGTTAGAAGTGCTGACTTCTTCATCCTTTAATAACATTAAATCTTGATACTTGGCTCCTCTCAAATGTGTCATGGAAGTTGTTCCGTTCGCATCTGGGAAATCAAATACCGAATTGAAATTGAGTACGTTTGCATACCATTCCTTTGATTTTTCAATATTGCTTACTTTTAGCTTTACGAATAAGGGCATTTGATAAAATTCATTCATGTTTATTTCCTCCTTTAGGTTCATACAAACTAACCATAAAGGCTTACGTTGCGTTAAAGTCAATACAAAAAGTTATAGGTTTGAAATTCTAAATTTAAGGTGCCTAGTTTACTTTGTTCCAAGATTGTAATTGTAGTAATTCATTGCTTTAAAGCGTTAATTATTTCCTGAAAAACGTAAAAAATAACAGTTAGTTGGTTGACAAATATTTCTAAAGTGTGATAATCTTCAAGAACACTATAACAATCTTAAGTAGAGGAGGGCATGACGATGTTAATTTTACCAGTATCATATCAAAGCACAACTGCATACATTGTCCATGTCTTCTAACTTTTTTATTTTGCGTTGCAAATAAAGGGCATGGGTAACTCCTGACCTTTTATGAAGAGACACATGCTCTTTTTTTGGGTATGTGTCTTTTTTGTTGCAAAAAAGGGTTGTAGTGACAATGAAAAAGGAGTGCATGTGTATGCGAAACAAAGTACAAAAAATGATTTTCATCAAGGTATTTCTGGATAGTGGGTAGCACAGCTTTAACAGCACTAGAGAAAGAAGGTTATAACGTATGTTTGATGTTTTAAGTAAATTAGGCTGGTTTTTTAAGAAATATTGGAAGCAATATTCTATAGCTGTCGTGCTATTAATGATTGCGAGTGGCTTAGAAGTTGTTCCACCGTATTTACTAGGGTCAATTATTGATATATTGACTGCTGGAGAAATGACACCAGCTATTTTAACGAAGTATATTTTGATTTTCGTGTGTATCATTATTGGGGGTTATGCCCTTAATTTTGTGTGGCAATTCAGATTATTTGAAGGGGCTATTAACTTAGAGAAAATTTTACGTCGAAACCTTATGCAGCATTTTTTACGCATGACACCGACGTTTTATGAAAAAAATCGCACCGGGGATTTAATGGCACGTGCGACGAATGATTTAAACGCAGTGTCGTTGACCGCTGGTTTCGGGATTATGACATTGGTTGATTCCACAATCTACATGGGCTTTATTATTTTTGCCATGGGTTTTATGATTTCGTGGAAGCTTACTTTTTTTGCAATGCTGCCAGTACCGATCATGGCTATCCTTATTCAATATTTAGGGAAGATTGTGCACGAACGCTATATGAAGGCGCAGGATGTTTTTGGAGAGCTGAATGATAGTGTTCTAGAGTCGGTTGCAGGTGTGCGGGTTGTACGGGCATACGTACAAGAAAAAAAGGACGAAACAAATTTTGCAGAGATGAGCGAGATTGTGTATGAAAAAAATATGCATACCGCAAAAATTAACGCCTTATTTGGACCGATTACAAAGGTCGGTACGGGGATTAGTTATGTTGTAGCGCTTGGCTATGGTGCTCATTTAGTAGCAACAGAGGCTATGACAGTTGGGCAGCTTGTAACGTTCAATGTTTACTTGGGGCTAGCAGTTTGGCCAATATTTGCAATTGGGGAACTTATCAATGTGATGCAACAAGGTAACGCTTCTCTTGATCGTGTACAAGAAACGCTAAACTATGAGGCGGACGTTCGGAATATTGCGAATCCACGAATGATTTCGACACCAAGTGCAATTGGCTTTGATGATTTAACATTCCAATATCCAATGAGTCAGGTGAAAAATCTCCGGGAAATTTCGCTGTCATTGAAAAAGGGGCAAACACTTGGAATTGTTGGTAAAACAGGAGCGGGTAAAACGACCTTCTTACGACAATTATTACGCGAGTATCCAATCGGCGAAGGACAGCTATCGATTGATGGAGTCGATATTACTGCACAAACGAAGGAGCAGTTACTCGACTGGATTGGTTATGTTCCACAGGATCATGTTCTATTCTCACGTACTATTCGTGAAAATATTTTATTTGGGAAAGAGGATGCTACACAGTCTGAGTTGCAGCAGGCGGTTCGTGCAGCATACTTTGAAAAGGATTTAAAAAATTTACCAATGGGTCTTGAGACACTTGTTGGTGAAAAAGGTGTATCTCTTTCAGGTGGTCAAAAGCAACGTGTTTCAATTGCGCGTGCTCTTATTAAAGACCCTGAAATTTTAATGCTTGATGACTCGCTTTCTGCTGTAGACGCCAAAACAGAGGCAAGAATTATTGAGAATATACAGCGAGAACGACAAGACAAAACGACGATTATTACAACGCATCGTTTATCAGGAATTCAGCACGCCGATTTAATTATCGTGCTAGATGAAGGTCAAATTGTAGAGCAGGGAACACATGAGCAGCTTCTTTCACAACAAGGATGGTATAAAGAGCAATTTGACCGTCAGCAGCTAGAAGGAGGTGCCTCATGAGTACGAGTCAACGTTTAACACGCTATGCAATGTATTTTAAAAAACCGATACTACTTGGACTATTTTTCTTAACAATCGCCGTCTTTACGGAGCTTGTTGGGCCGTTTATTGCGAAGCATATCATTGATAATTACATGACAATTGGCCACATTGAATTAAAACCAATTACTTGGCTATTAGTTGTCTATTTACTTTTAGCAATAGCTACAGCTGTTTTACGCTATTTTATGTATATCTATTTACAAATGGGTGCCAACCGTGTTGTACAAAAATTACGTAAGGATGTATTTGAGCATATTCAAACATTGCCAATTCAATACTTCGATAATTTACCAGCAGGGAAAATTGTAGCCCGTGTCACGAATGATACCGAGGCTGTTCGTAATTTATATGTTCAAGTACTTTCAAACTTCGTTACGAGTTTAATTTCTATTGTAGGTGTTTATATCGCACTCTTCATTTTAAATTGGAAAATGGCATTCCTAGCGTTGACTATGGTACCAATCGTTTATTTATGGATGATTTTATACCGTAAAGTTGCTTCGAAATATAATGATGTTATTAGAACGAAAATAGCCGATATTAACGCAATGATTAATGAATCGATTCAAGGGATGACGATTATTCAAGCATTCCGCCGTGAACAGCAAATGACGAAGGAATTTGATGACATGAATAATGAGCATTATGCGTATGAACGCAAGCTGCTTTTCCTTGATTCGGCAACTTCCTTTAACCTTGTTAATGCATTAAGACTTACGATGTTTACTATTTTTATTATCTACTTTGGTACACAGTCATTTACGGCAACGGAAGTTATTTCTGCGGGGACATTATATGCCTTTGTTGATTATTTAACGAGATTATTTAATCCGATCACGAATATCGTCAATCAATTTTCTCAGCTTGAGCGCTCACTTGTAGCAGGAAAGCGTGTCTTTGAGGTGTTAGATATTAACGGGGAGCCGGTATCTGAAAAAAGTTTACCTCGATATAAAGGAAATGTGGTGTTTGAAGATGTTTCTTTTGCTTATAAAAATGATGAATACGTATTGAAAAACCTTTCATTTGAAGCACACCAAGGTGAAACCATTGCCTTAGTTGGTCATACAGGATCTGGGAAAAGTTCTATTATGAACTTATTGTTCCGTTTCTATGACCCATCTAAAGGGAAAATTACGATTGATGGAATTGATATCACTTCGGTTCCTCGTCAAACAATGCGTGAACATATGGGCATTGTTCTACAGGATCCATACTTATTTACAGGCACTATTGCTTCGAACGTTAGCCTGAATAATCCTAAAATTTCACGTGAAAAAATAGAAACCTCATTAAAAGCTGTTGGCGGGGAACGTGTTTTAGCGAACTTGCCAAATGGCTATGATGAGCCTGTTATTGAGAAGGGAAGCACACTATCGTCTGGGCAGCGTCAGTTAATTTCCTTTGCGCGTGCGCTTGCCTTTGACCCGGCTATTTTAATTTTAGATGAGGCTACTTCTAATATCGATACGGAAACAGAGGAGATTATTCAGCATGCGATGGATGTACTAAAAAAAGGACGTACAACATTCATTATCGCTCACCGACTTTCTACTATTAAAAATGCAGATCGTATTCTTGTCTTAGATCGAGGTAAGATTGTTGAGCGTGGCACACATGATGAGTTATTAGCGCAGGGCGGCATTTACGAAAAAATGTATCAAATGCAGGCGAATTCATTGCAATAAAATAAATGAAGCCCCACTCTATGAAAAAAGTGGGGCTTTCTATTTAAGATTTTACATTTTTAAAGACATTGACAACAAAGAACAGCACTGAAATTGCTACTGCGATACCGCCACCAGATACAAAGAGTTCAAATAACCAGCGCGGTACATCTATATAAACCATCATCATACCGACTAAGAGGAACGGCAATCCAATATTGTAAAACCAAAATTGTGCTTTGGCTAATCCTGTCTCGGCGGCATCTTTATATACGGAATAAATTAAACCGATTAAACCAGTTGTTAGCCAACCTACTACACCAATATGTGCATGTGTCGCCTTCCATTCGAGTTGAATTGTATAATGCATAAACAGTCCAAAGGCCAAAACAATCACTAAATATAAAACTGAAATCTTTATCCATTTAGCACCCATTTATAAAACAACTCCTTTCCCGAAATGATTTAGCTAGCTATTACAGTTTATTCTTGTCGAATAAAAAAGATGACACATTATTCTTTGTAAAATAAAAAAGTGTTTTATTGTAAAATGCTAATTTTTTCCGTAGAATAAAAGCGTGAAAAGTAGAAATTTGCCAATTGGAGGGTCTATGAAAAAGAAAATTAATTTTTTAATAATGATTTTAATGGTCTGTTACTCGACCATCATCTTTCCTGAGAAGGCAGGTGCTAGTGAGCAAATGATGACAACAAAAGTGAATAGCATTATTGCGAAGAATTGGAAGAACAACGAGTACAGCATTACCGTACGAGATATAGAAACAGGGAAAGTGCTCTACAATAATAATGGAGACAAAATGATACGTCCTGCTTCTACGCATAAGCTTTTAGTTAGTGCCGCTGCATTGGATTTATTAGGACCTGATTATCGCTTTGCTACGAAGACATATGTCGATGGATCAATTGAAGATGGTGTACTAAACGGTAATATTTATTTACAGGGCGGGGGAGATCCAACGCTTTTACCTAGTCATTTAGAGTCATTCGCCAATGGCCTGAAAAAAATGGGTATCTCTAAAATTACGGGTTCTTTAATCGGGGATGATACTTGGTTTGATGAAGATCGCTTACCGAAGGGTATTGTACCTCAAGAAGAGGATCAACCTTATGCTTCACGTATTTCAGCGTTAACGATTTCGCCAAATGATCAATATGATATTGCAAATGTGCAAGTGAAAGTGACAGGCTCAAAGGTTGGCACTACGGCTAATGTTCAGCTTGTTCCGTTTGCAAGTACTATCCCGGTTGTTAACAAAACAAAAATTGTTAAAAAGGGCGAGAAAAGTACTGTAAAAATTACAAGAGAATATGGTACAGATCGAATCATTGTAACGGGTAACTTACCAGCAGGTTCACAGAAAAGTACATATGTAACTGTCTTTAATCCAACCTTATATACACTCGATGTATTTCGGGAAAAATTAGTAGCAAAAGGTATCCAAACAATGCCTCTTGAAACAGGGAAGGTACCTGAAAATGCACAGCGAGTAGGTATTTCGTATTCAAAGCCATTAACTGATATTAACTTTAAATATTTAAAGTTAAGCATTAATGGCATGGGTGATATGTTGACAAAACAACTTGGACGAGAGCGACTCGGGGAAGGAAGCTGGTCGGCTGGCATCCAAGCAATTCGTACATATGGTAGTGATAATGGGCTTACTATGGATCAGTGGTATTTTGAAGACGGTTCAGGTTTAAGTCATCAAAATCGAGTTAATAGTATGCAAGAAAGTCTATTATTATATAAAGTTCGAAGTAAATCCTGGTATAACTCATATTTAGATGCATTACCGCATGCAGGAAGAAAGGGTAGCCTTGTTGGTGCGACTTTAGAAAATCGTATGAAGGGCTATAGTGTATCTGCTAAAACAGGCTATATTTCTGGAACATATTCTTTAAGTGGTTATGTAAAAGGAAAAAGTGGCAAGTGGTATATCTTTAGTATTTTGACACAGGCCAATAAAACTTCAGCTATCCCAACTATTGATGAAATTGTTAAACAGATTGCAAATGAAATGTAAGCTTAATTACTTGTATTAGCATGTGCAAAGACGATAAAGGTAAAAATCTCGGTAGTTCGCTTTTGTGATGATGAAAAAGCTATTCTACAAAACAATAAGCTATTTTTAAGAGGCTGGGACAAATGTGTTTCAGCCAACAAAAATACCGAACTATCCAATGAAACTCTCATGAAGTGTTTCGGAATAGTTCGGTTTTTCTATTTATCGTGTTTTGTTAATTTAGAGATTATTCGGCTTTATGAAGGAACCATTTAGTTATGTCCCAGCCCCTTTTACGATACAGGTTAGTTCAATATTTATGATTTGCATTGTTCTAGAAAAAGATTAATCATATAGATCAGACCTCACTCTATTTTGTTATAATTAACAAAAAAGGGGATATTATATGAAATTAACCGTTTTAGTAGATAATAACACTTTCATTGATCGCTATTTTTTAGGGGAACCTGGGCTTTCTTTTTTTATTGAAGAGGATGATAAACGTATCCTTTTTGATACTGGATATTCTGATGTCTTTATAAAGAATGCAGATAAAATGAGAATTGATTTAAGAAATCTCGATTATGTTGTTTTGTCGCATGGACATGTGGATCATACATGGGGACTGACGCATTTAATTAGACTACATATGGAAGCAAAAAATGAAGAAATACGCCACAATACGCCTAAGATTATTGGGCATCCATTGGTTTTTAACACTAAATTATTTGATCCTGTAGGAGAGATAGGGAGTATCTTATCTCATGAAAAGTTAAGTAGACACTTTCCAGTCCGACTAACTAAAGAACCATTATGGCTAACAGATCGACTAGTATTTCTAGGGGAAATTAAAAGAGTATTTGATTTTGAAGGAAAAGATTCTATAGGGCAAGTTGTGACAGATCAAGGGAGTGTTAACGACTTCGTTTTGGATGACACAGCAATCGTTTATAAATCTTCGGAAGGGTTAGTTATTATCGTTGGATGTGCACATTCTGGGATATGTAACATTATAGAATATGCCAAAGAGGTATGTCAGGAAGAGAGAGTATTTGATATTATTGGAGGATTTCACCTATTAAATCCGACGAAAGAGCAGTTAGATAATACAGTTCATTATATAAAAAATCTTAAACCTGCTAAGCTTCATGCTTGCCATTGTACAGATTTACACTCTAAAATAGCTCTTTCGACAGTTGCTAATTTAGGAGAAGTTGGAGTAGGATTACAACTTTCATATCTATAGTTTTAACTTAGTTAGCTAATAAAAGCATGAGTTAAGATACAGCTACTTAAGTCAAATTTACTTATTAAAAGAGGGCTATTCTCGACTTTTCGACAATCCACACAATACTCCATCACACACAATCTAAGAGCTTGTGCGCAAAAACACACAAGCTCTTTTGTTATGCTTCACCTACATTTATCCTTCTTTATCGTAAGTGTTCCTTGTAAGATTGATCTTTGGCATATAAGTACCTCCACCTGCTACCATTTTCTTTGTTTCAACATCATAAATTGCATATCTACCTCTAAATTCTTTGTCTGTGTCTTTAAAGGAATAAAAGAAATAAACTTGCCGATCAGGGCTAACAGTCTGCTGGTAGTTAATATCTATATCAGGGTAGGGCCGAAGAATATTTCCATCAAAAGTTATATAATTTAATCCTTCTATCTCATTAAACAATAACTTTTTTCTAATATTTACAGATGCATCAGGCATTTCTTTAAAAAGAGCAGTATCCAAATCTCTTTGCTGTTGCTGTTGCTTGGGCTTCTGCTTAAATCTTTGATAAAACTCCTGATGTACAGGATACTTTAGATCTCTTAATGCCTGGTAAAATTCATCTACAGTTTCATCAAAAACTTTTTCCTTATTTGCAGGATGTAAATATTCAATTTTATCTGAAGATGTAGTTTGTGAATAAACAGGATTTCCTAATAACATGGAAAGACTGAACGAAAATATAAACGTATACAAACTAATTAAGAATAGATTTTTCATTTAGGGTACGTTACTCCTTTTTAGAAGTAACGTACCCTAAATCTTCTTTAACTATCCTGCGCCGTTAGTAAAAAAGCGTTTCAATTTATTATAGAAACGCCTGTTAATTTAACAATACATTATTCATTTGGATTAAATTCAATTGATTTTGCTTGATACATTTTATCCTTAAACATATACGTAATTTGAATACCCCCTATACTCCCTCCAGCTGGGGAAATTTGACCTCCAATTTTCGCAATAAGTTGATTGTCATTTATTTCAAAATTGATAAGATTGCCAAAGTATATATCAGGAAATAAATGTTCAGGTTCAATTTTTAAAGGTTTAACATTAATTGTGAATTTTTTCTCTCCGATACTAATAATGGCTTTGTTAGGTGATAACTCAGTCTTTACGTTTTTTAACACTATAGCAATCGGGTTATCAACAAGCACTTCAACTGGTACTTCAACAAGCTCGTTTTTTATTCTTTGATTCTGGATATGGAAAACGTGAACTTCTCGTTCTAATATTCCAGTACCAGTACCCTTGGTCAAAATTATGATTAACTCATTTTTTCCATCTTTATTGATATCCTCATAGATAATTTGAGGTGACCAAGTAGGACTTGTTGTATTTATCCAATAAGGTCTTGTAAGGACACCACCTTTAAAAATAATTTTAAAATCTGTATATGCTTCATTCATCTTTTTAGCACAGAGGGTAATATCTGCTTTATCAGATTTTGTAATTTCCTCATATTCATTTATCATCGCTTTAGTTTTTGATAAAACGGCAAAAAGAGAAGTGGCAATAATTAATATAAGAACTTTCTTCATTAGGAAAACACCTCATATTAGTGTTCTCTATAACTGACTGTTCATTCCACGAAACAGAAAAAGGCTCTACCCCTTATTGAAGTAAAGCCCTCGTTGGTTGAATAAAAAATTTTAAATCTTTAGCTTTAAACCTTCGTGCGTTGCTTTAAAACCTAACCGTTCATAAAACCTTAACGCATCTGGTCTTTTTTTATCAGTTGTCAGTTGTACCAAATGACAACCACGTTCTTCTGCACGTTGAATTGCCCATTTTATTAGTTCAGTACCTACACCCATTCCTCTTACAGAAGCAGCTGTTCTCACTCCTTCAATAGTAGCTCTCCATCCACCTTGATGTGTTATATAAGGAGTAAAAGTAATTTGTTGTACCCCAATCACTTCATTGCCGTCACAAGCCACTACTAACTCATTATTGGGGTCAGATGTTATAGCCTCAAATGCTTTTATGTAACTATTAGGAAGTGGATGCTCATAACGCTCACGTTTACTTCCCAAAACATCATCTGCAAGCATTGCAATAATGCAATCTAAATCTTTTTCAGTAGCCATTCTGAACCTTATTTCTGTATTCATTCAAATCCTCCTCTTATTAGTAAACCTTTTATTAATTTCAATGCTAACTGAATCCGCAACATAAGAAAAGCCGAACTAATCAAAATTAGTTCAGCTTAAAAATAGCATATTATAATTTTGCACATTGTATACAGGATCATGAAATATTAATTGCATCACTTTAACTCTTGACTTTTAATACAATGTAAAGCTGTCTTGAGCCTTTAATATTGTTATTTTATTTCTTTAGCAAATGTTTTGTAACGAAAGTGAAATGTCAGCTACAAAAGTTTCCATCTTGTATAAAAGAATCAAATAAGGTTTATTGTCATATGCTGACACTAAATAAATGAGGGGGTATGTACAATTAAAGGAATAGAATGTCGTGCATTTAGTAAATACTAGTGTACGTCTTTTTTTCGTCCAATATGCATATAATTAGACTATATTAACTTTTTTCCAACTTCAAACGTCAAATGTAGGGGTAAATTTTTTGGCAAGAGAGGACATAATGTATGGAAAAAAATATGAAACGCTCTAAGGAAAAAAAGAGCAAGAAGAAAATTTGGCTATGGATAGTAGGTAGTTTATTAACAATTTTTTTAATTTTTATAGGTACTGCTTATTATACAATCCAAAAAACGATGAATAAAATAAATACACCCTTAATTGAAACGACAGGTGATGAAAATAAAGAACAAAAAATAGTTACGAAAAAAGATCCGTTTTCTGTGTTAATGCTTGGGGTGGATGAACGTAAAAATGATAGTGGCCGTTCAGACACGATGATAGTCATTACCGTGAATCCTGAAGAACACACGATGAAGATGCTCAGCATACCTCGAGATACTCGTACAGAAATTATTGGACATAATTCCGTCGATAAAATCAACCATGCCTATGCATTTGGAGGCGTTCCAATGGCGGTGAATACGGTGGAGCATTTTTTAGATATACCAATCGATTATTATGTGTTTGTTAATATGGAAGGCTTCCTGCAAATTATAGACACGATTGGTGGGGTTACAATTGATAACGACATGGATTTAACTTATAACGCCTACCATTATCCGAAGGGTGAGATCACTTTAGACGGTGATAAGGCACTGATTTTTTCACGTATTCGTTATGAAGATCCCCGTGGGGATTTTGGTCGTCAAATTCGACAACGTCAAATTATTGAAGCGGTTCTGAAAAAAGCCTCTTCGACACCTTCTATATTATTAAAGGCTACAGATATGCTTGATGTAGTAGGAGATAATGTTCGTATGAATTTTACGATGAAGGACTTAATCCAATTACAAAGTATTTATAAAAAAATGGATGGTAATATTGATCAGTTATCATTTAAAGAGGGAAATGGCAAAAAGATTGACCATATATGGTATTTCATCCCTGAAGAGACAGAGCTAGAAAAAATAAAATCGGAATTAAAAGCCAGTTTGCAATAAATACTTTGGAGTGACCAGTTGAGTAAGATAGCTGTGAATTTATTGACAATGAAGGGAGGGAGATCAATGAATGGGAGGACCCAGGTGCTTAGGTATACAGCTCTAAACGATTGCATGCAAAGCTATGTGCCTAAGCGTAAGGTTCAAAAAAGTCGAGTCAGTTCAGCTATGCGACATTTACAACTATTGTGTTTAAAAATTTTTATGTAAAAAATAAAAAAATCATTCAGGTAGGGTGCATGCCTAGTTGAATGGTTTTTTTAATTTTTTCAGTAGGTGTCCAAACACGCTGAAATAGAGGAACTCAGTTTAAGAACGACATCGTGTATGCCCTCATGTAGCCTGAACACAAAGCCGATTCCGGACGTGTATGCCGCGGCATAATTGATTTCGGACCACATGTTTGAAAAGTCAGAAAATTGATGTATAATTTTATTAGAAATGGTTGAGGGAGTGATTGTGTTGATTATAGGCACACTTTTATTAGTAGTTACCTTACGTGCAGGTATTGGTTTAGCGGTCGACTTAATTAATAGCAGCATCACTCTACTACGCAAAGTAACCATTCATACTCGAAAAACAAAAGAATAGGATGCATCTAGGCAAAGTTATAAAGTAACTTTGTCTATTTTTGTGGCACATAATCAAATTTAGGGATGGCATTTGTTAAAACGTAGGAGCTTATTTAGGACCGACCGGATTTGTTTCTTTTGGACCTATGCAGATCTTGTGTTGACCTGATCAGTTTTCTATTTAACCTAAGCGTTTCCTTTTTACATGGACTACAGCGTCATAGATGAGGAGCTCAAGAGAAGTAGATCTTCCGATGCCCCTGGGAAAGCCTCCAGTTCGAACAGAAATCAACCTCACGTTATGCCGATGAGTCATTTTGGTGAACTTGGAACAATTTATGTGATTAATTCGTCATTATACTGTAGAAAATGTTATACTATAAAAAAACAGTATCGGGGAATGAGCATGCAAGAAGAGAAATCAAGTTTCAAAAAAGAATTAATATCTTATCTTAAAATTATTGTGATTACAGCTATAGTTGTTTTGGGCTGTAAGCAATTCTTATTTGCACCGATTAAAGTGCAAGGTGCTTCTATGTACCCAACTTATCATGATAAAGATATTATTATTGTAAGTAAAATGAGCAAAATTGAACGCTTTGATCAAATTGTTTTTCAATCACCAACAGAAGATGAACTTTATATTAAACGAGTGATTGGCCTGCCAGGTGATACAGTTGAAATGAAAGACGATATTTTGTATGTAAATGGCAAAGCTTATAAAGAAGATTATGTGAATCGTCAAACAGATGATCCTAATCAATTACGTATTACAGAGAATTTCACGTTAGAGCAATTATTAAATGAAAAAAAGGTTCCTGAGGGTATGTATTTTGTACTGGGGGACAACCGTTTGAAAAGTTCTGATAGCCGCCATTATGGCTTAATTTCTAAAGATGCCATCTATGGTGAAGCTAAATTAACAATATATCCGTTTAGTCGTTTCCATATCGGTCCAAAATAAAATAAATTGGAATTTCAGTGAAAAAAGAGGCAGCCTTGAGTTGCATCTTTTTTCACTTTTTTAGTTGGCTGATAATTCTTTACAAACTTTATAAGCGGGGTAATAGACACAAACTGTTGAATTTTCAACTGTTTCTCTTATGGGGATTTGCTGTTTGCTGAGACTAGGAGAAATGATTGCTTGTTTATCGAGTGAGAGCTCTTCTATTACTGGTTCTACACCATAAAACAACAATAAAAAATAGCATACTAAACCTAATATACGCAAACAATCACCTCGCAATGTTCTGTTATATTAGTATGTATGGTCAAACTTAAAAAAATATAAGTAAAATCTAAAATTTCTCTCTTTTGAAATGATTTTTTATTCGGTAAGCGTTTGCATTTCAATGATTGAAAGGTTATAGTGAACCGATTTTATGAAATAAATGTTGTCATGCAAAATTCAATATGCTACTATAGCTAACGTAAATATTTGATCTGTATAACCTCAATGATATGGATTGAGGGTCTCTACCAGGAACCATAAAATCCTGACTACAAAAATTTTGCTTTATTTTTGTAGTCAGGATTTTTTTTATTCTCCCTACAAAAATGAAAGTGTAACAGAAGGGTGATTACTATGAATTGGAGAGTATATATTCTTGCCGTTACTACCTTTGCGGTAGGATTGGTGGAATTAATTGTAGGTGGTATATTACCAACAATTGCAGAGGATTTAAATGTGTCCTTAGCAACTGCAGGACAATTAATTACAATTTTTGCTCTTGTCTATGCAATATCTGCGCCTGTCCTTTTATCATTAACCGCAAAAGTGGAAAGGAAGCGCCTTTATCTTATTTCTTTATTTATTTTTACTTTAGGGAATCTGATGACTTATTTTAGTACGACATTCTCGATCGTCATGATTGCTAGAATTTTCACAGCAATGAGTACTGCATTGGTCATCGTTTTATCCTTAACGATTACAACAAAAATTGTTGAACCAAGACATCGTGCAAAAGCTTTAGGGCTTGTGTTCATGGGTGTCAGTTCTGCACTTGTCATCGGTGTGCCAATGGGGATATTTGTGGCAGAAGCATTTGGATGGCGAGCTGTGTTCTTAGGAATAGCGCTTCTTTCAACTGTATCTATGATTCTTATTGCGTTACTACTGGAAAAAATGCCAGTTGTAGAAGTTGTCCCATTAAAGGCTCAAATGAAATCATTAGCCAATTTAAAAATCTTAAGTGCACAATTGATAACACTATTTATGCTGGCTGGTCACTATATGCTTTACGCATATTTAACACCATTTTTAGTAGAAGCATTTGATATGAGTGCCTCTTGGATTAGTATCTGTTATCTAATCTTCGGAATAGCGTCTGTCAGTGGGAATGCTCTAGGTGGTTGGCTAGGTGACAAAATTGGTACTGGTAAAGCCATTCTATTGATTGTATCTACCTTCGCCGTTGTATTATTGAGTATTCCTTACACGATTGTTGCGTTGCCACTCTTTTTAGTCGTAACAATTTTATGGGGTGCACTTAGCTGGGCTCTTACACCTCCATTACAAAATTATTTAATACAAACTGATCCAAAAACATCTGATATTCAACAAAGCTTAAATACGGCTGCATTACAAATCGGTATATCTATAGGTTCAGCTGTTGGTGGAGCTATGTTTACTGTTACAGGATCTGCTATGCATTTATCTAGCTTCGGTGTCATTTTAGTTTTATGTGCGCTAGGCTGTGCTATTTTCTCTCTAAAAAGAGCGCCAGTTTCAAATGAGGCTGAGCTAGAGCTGAAATCGGCTCACAACAACTCATAGTCTAGAGTGGCTCATCGGATGCCCCCAGGAAGCTCTGCTCTGCGCGAAAGCGAAGCGTCAGTGGCAAAGCGCCCAGCCGGAACGGAAATCAGCCACTCCTTATGGTGATGAACTTTTAGAATGGGGTTTTTTGGTTGAATATCCAGGAAATGCTGCTGAAAAAGAAGGACAATTATATAGGGAGATAGAATGTAAGTTTAGAGGAGGTTGGTAAATACATGCAGATAGATTTAACAGAATTCAAAGGATCAAATGTGAAAGTTGTCGCAACGATTGACCAGACGCTTTACCGAAATGTGGGTGCTATTATTTTATATGAAGAGGATTCACACACTTTATCTGTACGAAAACTAAAACGAAAAATCGCTGATCAATATATACCAACAGATGAACTCGAAAACTTTATGTTTGATTCTCAAGCGGATGCTATAAAATTTACTCATAAGCTTACTAGAATGAGTGCACTCGATTATTTGTTAGTCGCAAATAAAACAATAAAATAATGGCAAGACTGGTCTATTGGAGTCTATGCATATGACGAAGGGCATTTGGAGTAGCCATACTCCAAATGTCTTTTTTTGTGCTCACATTGGCCTTAATGGTCATCACGAATTCCTACAGTGCAGATGAAGAAGCCCCACTGATTCAAGCTTAACTTTATATTATATTTTCACCTATAAACAAATATTTAATTTCTATATCGATTATTATCATACTGGAATAGGGCAAGGAATAGATTGTTGTAGTTAAAGTATTTTAGGGGCTCGAGTAGATAGAGAGTCTGATGATTCAATACTATTTTTAGGATATATAAGTTTCTCTCTGCCTAAGATAGATAATTCAAAGGGGTCTACTGTTGGGAATCTAACTTATTAACTAATAACAGTATTTTCTCCTGAATTCAGTCAGTGAGAAGGAATTCGGGACAGGGTGGCTGCTGTGAGTTACTTAATAATTTCAAATGGAGGGGGAATCGAATGTCAGACTATCATCAACAATCATCAGCTGAAGTTATGAAAAATTTGAACGTGACAGATCAAGGATTGAGTGATTATGACGTTCAAAAGAGGCAAGAAGTATACGGCTATAATGTATTAAAGGAAGGAAAAAAAACAAGTGCATTCGCCGTTTTCTTTGGTCAGTTTAAAGATTTATTGGTCATTATTTTAATCATCGCTGCTTTCGTTTCATTTCTATTAGGGGAAGTAGGAAGCACGATTGTGATTATGGTTGTCGTTATATTGAACGCTATCCTAGGTACTGTACAGCATATCAAGGCAGAACAGTCTTTGGATAATTTAAAAGCCTTAACCTCTCCGATTGCCAAAGTAATGCGAAATAATCAGCTCATAGAGATTTCTTCAGAAGATATAGTCGTTGGAGATCTTCTGTATTTGGAGTCTGGCGATTATATAAATGCAGATGGTAGATTATTAGAAAGCCATAATTTGCATATCAATGAAAGCTCGCTGACAGGTGAATCAATCGCTGTAGCGAAAAGTATCGATCCTATTAAGGAAGGCAATGTAACGGTTGCTGATAAAAGGAATATGGTGTACTCTGGAAGCTTTGTGACAACAGGTCGTGGTATTGTCATGGTTACAGCTATCGGGATGCAAACGGAAATCGGCAAAATTGCAAATTTACTCGATACTGCGAAAGAGAAGAAAACACCTTTACAAGTAAGTTTGGATCAGTTCGGAGAAAAATTAGCTTTAGGGATTACGTTAGTCTGTTTAGCCATTTTCGTGATTGACCTTGTTAGAGGGCGTGCGCTAGTAGAATCGTTTATGTTTGCTGTTTCACTTGCCGTCGCAGCAATTCCAGAAGCATTAAGTTCCATTGTTACCATTGTGCTAGCTTTTGGAACACAAAAAATGGCAAAGGAAAATGCCATTATTCGAAAGCTTTATGCTGTTGAAAGTCTTGGCAGTGTATCTGTCATTTGTTCAGATAAAACAGGAACATTAACTGAAAATAAAATGGTTGTACAAGAGTTATATGTGGATGAAAAAGTGATTCCACATGATCGGCTATACACTGGAAATGCAGTTGAGAAAGATCTTATGTTAAAGGCAATATTATGTAATGATGCTGTAGAAAGGGACGATAAGGAAATCGGTGATCCCACTGAGATTGCACTCGTAAAACTAGGGAAGCAATATGGTTTTGACGAATTACAGATAAGAGATCATTATCCAAGAGTGGCCGAAATCCCTTTTGATTCAGATAGAAAGCTCATGAGTACTGTAAATAATATCAATCAGCAATCCATCATGATTACAAAAGGAGCATTAGATGTCCTTCTCCCTAAAATTATAAAAATAAAAACTTCAAAAGGTATAGTTAATATTACAAAACAACAACGCCAAAAAATCGAAGCGGTAAATCGTGATTTTTCTATGAATGGGTTAAGGGTGCTAGTAGTTGCCTACAAAGAGGTAAAGGGAAATCAAGCAATTGATGCAAGAGCTGAAAAAGATTTAATCTTTGTTGGTTTAGTTGCGATGATGGATCCGCCAAGAGAAGAATCTAAAGGTGCGGTTGAAAAATGTATAAAAGCTGGGATCAAACCGGTGATGATTACAGGGGATCATAAAATTACGGCAACGGCTATTGCCAATCAAATCGGGATTTTAAATGATCCTTCTGAAGCGATTGAAGGGCATGAAATAGAAGGCCTAACAGATCAGCAGCTTCAAGAAAAGGTTAATGATTTTTCTGTTTATGCCCGAGTAACACCAGCTCAAAAAATTCGTATCGTTAAAGCGTGGCAGGAAAAAGGACATGTCGTCGCCATGACAGGAGATGGTGTTAATGATGGACCTGCCCTAAAACAGGCCGACATTGGCGTGGCAATGGGCGTTACTGGCACAGAGGTCGCTAAGGATGCCTCCTCTATGATACTAACAGATGATAATTTTTCAACGATTGTTAAGGCTATTGCAAACGGTAGGAGTATCTATACGAATATTAAAAACGCTATTTTGTTCTTATTATCTGGGAATGCAGGTGCCATTTTTGTTGTTTTATATGCAACAATTTTAGGTCTACCAGTTCCTTTTGCGGCTGTGCATCTATTATTTATTAACTTACTAACGGATAGTTTACCGGCGATTGCAATCGGTCTAGAGCCGAATAATAAAAAAACAATGAAGGACAAGCCCCGAAATATTCATACACCATTATTAAATAAAGCATTTACTACTCAAGTAGTACTCGAGGGATTACTAATTGCAATTTCGACAACTATTGCCTTTGAAATCGGATTGTCAACGGGAGATACTTTAACGGCGAGCACTATGGCATTTACAACATTATGCTTGTCACGATTAGTGCATGGCTTCAACTCTAGAGCTAAAGAATCGATCTTCGCCATTGGATTATTTTCGAATAAATATACTTGGCTTGCATTCTTAATCGGTTTTTTAAGTTTACACGCAGTACTGTTTATTCCAATGCTTACAAGTGTGTTTGAGGTTGCCACATTAAGTACCGCACAATTAGGCTTTATTTATAGCTTGTCTGTGCTACCGTTCCTTGTGAATCAGTGGTACAAGCTGTTGTTCGTAAGAAGGCGATAAGAAGGAAAAAACATAGAAGCTCTCGCTTTCAAACGAGAGCTTTTTAACATTACAGATTTCGCCTTTGGTAGCAAGAATCCCACTGACGTTAGTCAGCTTGCCCCTTTAGAGGGGAGTGTCAAAGTGTAGTAGGAGCTAGTAGCCAGCCTTTGTCGTTACTGAGTCGCACTAGCTTTGCGCCAAGTGTGGCATACCTCATATGAAGTTCTCCATATTTTGCAGTATGCTTCTTCTTAACAGATATTTCTAAAGCTTGACTAACTGAAATAAGTGAAGAAGCTATATTCATCGATAAAATGGTGCTAATTTCCGTATCATTAATAGCTTTTTTTCCTCGGATATTACCCATTTTCAACTGTCTGTAGTCGATTGATGTAGTAGGGGCAAGCACCCCATTTTCCTTTAATAACACCGTTAGATGTTTATTTTCCTCTTTTAAACATTGCACAAAATCCACGATAATAGCTTTCAATTTTTTATCAATGGCGTGCTTAAAAAATGCATGATTTGAAGCTATATAGCCATGATTAACGCCGATCTGTGTCCATATCTTAAAAATTTCCTTATAGCGTAATGATGTTAGATTTCCATTCACCAATTCCATTGTTACACATCCTAACTCTCGTTCATTAATTATGAGATTAGGATGTGCTAATAAATGAAATTCTAATCATTTTTTACAATAAAAGGGTTGATGACGGTGAGTCGCTTCGTTTGCGCTCCAGGGTCTCATCTGTGACGCTGTAGTCCATGTGAAAACGATTAGCCAAGGACACGCTTAGGCCCAAGAGAAAACTGCTCGGGTCGATTCAAGATCTGCTTAGGTCTAAGAGAAAACTGATCAGGTGTGGCCACCAATATCCGCTTTTTAACAAACATCATCCCAAACTTTGGGTGGTGAACTAGTGAAAGGTTTATTCCTTTAATTTCTTGCTTTTAAAGCTATTAATAGTTGTTTTTAATGCAGCAAAATTCCCAATAGCTGCATAACCATAAAAAAAGCCCATAAATATTCCTGCAATAAGATTATGTCTATGGCTAATAAAAATAGAAATAACCAAGCCAATAACAAGGGCGATCGCGGGAACATATTTAGGCTTAACATGCATAAACACCTTAATTAGCTGTGTAATAAGTAACACAGCTGGAACGGCTATTACAGCATCCCAAAAATTTGTATGGATCACTGGAAATAATTCCATTTTCTACACCTCTTTTAGTAATAACGAAGCTATGACTTAAAATATAGATTTTCCTTTTTATTTATTTTTATGCGATGAAAGGTGTAGAGCTTATGATGTCGAGTCATACACTCGTATGAACGATTACGATTTCCGTTTTTTTACTATTGCTTAATAATATGTGCCATAAGGATTTGGGCCATAAGGATTCATATATGGATTCATATTTGGATATTGATATGGCGGATATGGGTTCATAAATCGTGAAGGTCTATACTTATTTTTATGTTTATGATGAGGATCGTTTTGCTCCGTTTGATCTTTTTGCTTTTCAGAAGTTGATTTTACACGGTTGCAGTCTTTAGGTGGACCAATATATGTTGACGGTACAATAGGCGCGGTTGTTTTCTTCCACTGATTTTCATCTAAACAATACGTGTGAGCCATAACATTGGAAGGTGTAAATTTCAATATATCTGAACCTAAAATAACTTCAGGTATTGGAGCATTAAAAATAGCTAGTAAATGCGTGTCATTCTCAGTAGCTATTTCATAATGCCACCATCCTTGCGGTACATTGGCGACTTGGCCAGGCTCGATAGGATAGTTTTTAAGCTCTTTTGTAAAGGGATTAAATATAGAAACAATTGCAGCACCAGAAATACAATAAACAAGTTCTGCTGCATTTTGATGATAGTGAGGCTCTATCACCTTATTCTTACTTAGAAAAATATCAAGCAAAGATATATTTTCTAACGTATTTAATTGTTCTACACCTAGAATATTTATAAAATTCCGATCATCTTTTTTAAAAAGAGTGCTGTCATTTACATCAAAAGTGAACTGGGTTGATGGTGAAGTATAGTCAATATTTGAACTAATAATTACATCCTTTCTAATAAATTTTCAATACATGTCTTAAGCACAGAATATGTACAAAGCTATTGTAGGCTTACACGAACGCCCACTATCCTCATTCAGCAATGTTTTCTGTGCGAAAGCGAAGCGACAACAGCAACAACAACAATTACGCCAAGGCGAAATGGATTTATTTATCCTCTAAATACTCCTTAAGAATTAGCTGAAATTCCCTCTTCTAATTAGGAACGTACGTGCGTATAATAATAACACAAACGTTTGTTCTGTTTTTAAAAACGGCTCTGTCGTGCTCACTGCATATAAACAGGGCTAGTGAAAAGGAGCACCGAGGATGAAAGAACAGTTAATAAAAGCAATGCAGCGTCAACAAGTAGTTAGCATGATCTATGTAGCCAAGTCTGGTGTTATTACGAAAAGGCGTGTGAAAATCATAAAGATTGTTGGTGATTCCTTTACAGCATTTTGCTTTACGAGGCAGGCAAAGCGTACATTTATTATTAACAATGTTCTAGCAATAATGCCTGCTACACACTGGAAGCGTGAGGTAATATGAATTACGACAATCTGCCGAACAAGGACAATTTTTATTGACATGAAATGCTTTTACGCAAGCTGTATGGCAATGCTAGAAGGTTTAGATGTCTTGAAAGATCCCATTGCAGTTATAGGCAACTTTGAGCAACCGGTAGTATCGTACTGGCAGCCTCACCAATGATGAAGGAAAAATTTAAAATCAAAACGGGAAATAGACGTTTATGTTCGTGTTTTAGGAGATATAGTAAACCAAACCTTAAGGACTGACGATTTTGACTAAATCGAGATACAATGTATGAAGAAAATAAACATTGGAAATTGTATGTGGAAGTTAACAAGGCTCTTACAATATCGGCTAAATCATCTTTCAGTAAACCTGGATTAGATAATAATGCATATAGCATTTGTGATTTGTGTATTTGCATTTGTTGCAGACCTTGCTAGACTATTAGTTAATAATGAGAATCATTATTAACTAATAGTCTTCTAGTGGTAATATCTGATTAGAGTACTTCATGGGACAAAACTATTTTTACTATATAGAAAGGGGTGGCAATATTGACTGTGTGGATCCCCAACAAATAACGGTTAGGCTGATATCTCGAGAAATAGATTTGTTGTTTGGCATTAATGAAAGTAACCCAGATGTACAATGTTTGGATAGGGAGCAGGTGCATTATCATGATAGATTTGGATAAATTAGCCGAGATATTTGCTAGAGGTTTCTATGATATAGAAGGTGTTCACCGTTTAGTCATCCAGCCGAAAAGTATACTAAGTGAATTTAGGGCTGTCCGGCATGGATTTCTTTTTGTAATTCGTGGAGAGGCTAGAATGAGTGTGAATGAAACTGTCTATGAATTACATCCAGGCTCAGTAATTCATGTGGCTCCAGGCATGCAACTGGACGCGCAAGTTTTAAGTCAATCAGAGTACGAGTACTATTTACTGTTTTATAGATTTGACAAGTTAGACAAAGTATATAGCGGTCATGAATGCGACTCTCATTTCAAACTGGAAGCGGGAGCAAATCCAAGAGTGCTAGAATTACTTATCATGCTTCATCAGAATGCCAATACACTTAGAGGTATTGGGAAGCTTCGTGTCAAGGAGTTATTTTTAAGTGTCATGCATCAAGTTTTGGTGGGGTGTAAGCATCGAGAGAGTGGTAGTTCTCCAAGTGAAAGGGTGATAGAGGAGGCTATTGCATACATACACCGGCATTATATGAATCCGTTGACACTCGACGAATTGGCGGAGCTGCATGCAATGAGTCCCAAACGCTTCTCCTATTTCTTTCACAAACATACTGGATTTCGTCCAATCGACTATCTTATCAATTATCGTATGGAAAGAGCGAGTGACTTACTTAAAGTAAGCAATTTTCCCATTCACGATATTGCTATTAGTGTTGGTTATACCAATCCGCTATATTTCAGTAGAGTGTTTAAAAAGAAATTTGGTGTGTCTCCCTCTGTATACATACATAATTTAGATAATCATATAAATTGAGTTACTGATTTATATATTACGCCTGCAACTGGTGATGAACCGGGAGTGCAGGCTTTTTCCCTTTTGTCTCATTCTTTCCTTCCAGCTCTATCTTGCATGTCGGCTAAATCATCATTCAGTAAACCTAGATTAGATAATAATGCATATAGTATTTGTGATTTGTGTATTTGCATTTGTTGAAGACCTTGCTACACTGTATTTGATAATGAGAATCATTATTAATTATAGCCTTTTAGAGGTAACATCTGATCAGAGTATTTCGTGGGCGCAAAACTATTTTTAATAGGAAGGATTGATAATATTGACTGTAAATGGACAATTATGTATTGGGTTAGTCTTATCTGCTTGGTTGAAAGGAGGCGACTGGCGGCGCCCAGACAGCGGTGTGGAAAAAATGGGTTCAATTGACCCTTACATTGATTTGGCAAAGATGGCGGAGAGGTCAAAGCTCGATTTTCTTTTCAGGGCGGATTATCTTTTTGTTAGTCCACAGATGCTTGGCGATTCCGCTAATTTCGGTAGTCCTGACCCTACTATGATATTTGCAGCGATTGCTCGTGAAACAGAGCGGATCGGGTTAGTTACGACTATTTCTACGACTTTTAATCCACCGTATGTTGTTGCTAGACAGCTTCAGTCTTTGCATTGGCTAAGCAATGGACGTGCTGGCTGGAATATTGTCACTTCTATTGAAGGTGCCGAAAATTTCGGTGAGTCACCTATGCCTTCATCACAAGAAAGATATGCGAAAGCAATTGAATTTACTGAGGTCGTACGCAAACTCTGGGGAAGTTTTCCGAATGAAGCCATCGTTATTGACCGTGAGTCAGGTATGTTTTCTGATATGGATAAGATTTCTCCAATTAATCATTCAGGTGAGTTTTTTAGTGTTAAGGGACCACTTACTTTGCCTGCCCATAAATCAGGACCGATTCCTTTATTTCAAGCAGGTGCGTCGGATACAGGACGAAATTTTGCCTCTTCAATAGCAGATGCTATTTTTGCAGCGATGCCAGACCTTGAATCGGGAGTGGAATTGCGAAATGATCTGAGAAGAAGAGCTATCGAGTATGGGCGCGATCCGGACGCCATAAAAGTTTTGCCAGGTTTATATTTTTTCTTGGCCGAAACTCGCGAGGAAGCCCATGAATTACATAAGGCCGCACACGCACATTTGACTATTGAGCGCAGACATGCATCGCTTAAATCAGTACTGGGTCTTGATTTGAGTAGCTTTGCTTTGGATCGTCAAGTAACTTCGGATATGCTACCTGATCCGAATCAGCCAGTTCGCAGCCGAACACATGCTGAGCTGTTGCGCCGGTATATTACAAACCATCAGCCTACAGTGGAAGAGGTATTAACAAGGTCAGAGGTTGTCGGGTCTGCTCACTGGGTTTCAGTTGGAACGGTTGAAGACGTATTGAACGATATAATTGAGCGATTTGAGGCTGGAGCTATTGACGGATTTATAGCTATTCCGGGTGGTTCAGAAAAATCTTTGAAACTATTTTTTGAAAAGCTGATGCCGCAATTGGTTGAAAGAGGTTTGTTCAGAAGTGAATATACGGGTGTCACCTTGCGTGAGCATTTAGGGATTAATATTACTGATCATTATAGGGATACTGTTTGAAAGGGGTTCAGGTGAAGAATGAATAAAAAGTTTATACTAGTTGGTTTGATAGCATCATTCATGATTGTTTTGGCTGCATGTGGAGGAGGAGACAAACAGAGCAAATCAAACTCAACCTCCGGCAGCATCGGAGATTCAGCGCAATCTCAAGTGGACAATACAGGAACAAGCGAAACAAGAACGATTGAGTATCTCGGTGAAAAGTATACCGTTCCACAAAAAGCAGAAAAAATTGTGATTACTGGGGCTATGGAAGCGATGGAAGATGCAGTAATGCTTGACGTTCATCCAGTAGGGGCAATATCGGTGGGCGGAAAGTTTCCAGAAATGTTTGCTTCGGTAACGGGCAAGGCGGAATCAATTGGTGAAAAAAGACAACCTAACTTTGAGAAGATATTGCAATTAGAGCCAGACGTTATTTTAGGTTCAACCAAGTTCCCAAAAGGGGCAGTGGAGAAATTGCAAAAAATTGCTCCCACTATTTTGGTGTCGCACGTTTCTACAAACTGGGAAGACAATTTGAAATTAATGGCTGAATTAACTGGGAAGCAAGGTGAGGCAGAAAAAATTCTATCCCAATATAAAACAGATACACAAGCAGTAAAAGCATCATTAAAAGAAAAGCTTCAAGGTAAAAAAGTGGCCGCTGTTCGTATACGCGGAGGGCAAACTTACATTTTTGCGAAAAATGTAGACTTTAACCCCTTTTTATACAATGACATTGGTTTAGAAATGCCAGATCAGATAGGCATGGCTAAATTGCAAGATGCAATCTCTGCCGAGCAATTGGCAGAAATGAACCCAGACTATTTGTTTGTGCAATTCTCTACGAATGATAACAAAGATGCGGAAAATGCATTCGAAGACTTGAAGAAGAATCCAATTATCCGAAATATTAATGCCTTTAAACACGATCACGTTTATGTCAATGTGGTTGATCCGCTCATGGAAGGAGGTCCTGTTTATAGTCGAATCAAGTTTTTAGAAAGTGTGCAAAAGCATCTGAACAAGTAATGGAATGGATCAAGAAGGAATGAAATCGTTATTAAGCCATAAGTTTGTTTTAATTGTCATATTATGCATTCTGTTCAGTGTGACAATAATCGTATCTCTTTTCTATGGTTCGAAATCAATGAGTTATGAAATGATGTGACAGGAGCTTTTTCATTTTGATTCAGAGAATATGGATCATTTAATCATTCAAACATCGCGCCTTCCGCGTGTGATAGGGGCGCTATTGGTTGGTGCCTTCATGGCGGTTTCAGGAGTTTTAATGAAGGGGATGACAAGAAATTATCTTGCATCCCCTTCGACTATGGGCGTGGCCGATGTTTAGTAGGGAGCGCCTTTAGTTCAGGTTTTAGGGCCATTACTCTTTATATTTCATTAAAGATGGACCCACAAGATTTTGAAATGGCGACTGTCTGGTTATCAGGCAGCCTTTATAGTACGACTAGGATTCATATATTAGCGTATTCCATGGATAATAATTTTAACGCCAATCATTTGATGGAAATCGCACAGACTTAACCTATTAAATTTGGATGAGGTATTAGCCATAGGAATAGGCTTAAAGAAAGACCGGGAAAGAATGTTTTTTCTTTTATGCTGCGTCGGGTTAGTTAGCGCATGTTTATCTGTAGCAGGAAGTGTTGGATTTATTGGCTTAATTGCCCCTCATAGTGGCTAGAAGACTAGTCGGTATTCATTATAAATATGTAATATCGGAAAGATGATCTTTGCTCCAGCTGAACTGCCTGTAGGCATTTGTGATCTACATTATCGATGTTCCTTATTTCGTGTATCTGCTGTTTAAAAAAGAAAGTAGAGTAAGAGAGAAGGAAGCAACTCGTTGTACAAAAAAAGAAGTGCAGAAGAAATTGCCATTAAAATTAATCTGCTAAGACTAACGACAAGCTTATAACAAAATAAAATTTTAGGTGGATTATTTATGTCATTAACAGTAGAAACACAACAAACAAAAGTGATTAAAACTACTCCAATATTAATTTCTTTCTTAATTGCTGGTTTCATTGGATTGTTCAGTGAAACGGCTTTAAACATGGCTCTCGGGGATTTAATACAAGTATTTTCTATTAGTTCTTCCACGGTTCAATGGCTGACAACAGGTTATTTATTGACCTTAGGGATATTAGTTCCTGTCTCGGGTCTCTTACTTCAATGGTTTAGTACACGTCAAATATTTATTGTGTCATTGATTTTTTCAATTATTGGGACACTAGTCGCAGCTCTTGCACCAAGCTTCGAAGTATTAATGTTTTCTCGAGTGATTCAAGCTATAGGTACGGGATTATTGCTACCTCTGATGTTTAATTCGATCTTATTGATTTTTCCAGTCAATAAGAGAGGTGCAACAATGGGACTAATAGGGTTAGTCATTATGTTTGCACCCGCAGTTGGACCCTCAATCTCAGGATTAATTCTTGAAAAACTGACTTGGCATTGGATTTTCTGGGTTTGTTTGCCTTTTCTGATTCTTGCGTTGGTATCGGGTATAGTGTATATGCAGAATGTATCAACCATAACTAAACCCAAAATTGATATATTATCTATTCTTCTATCTTCGATTGGTTTTGGAGGAATTGTCTATGGCTTTAGCAGCGCGGGTGAGAATGGCTGGGGAAGTACGATTGTGATCACGATGATTATTATAGGTCTTGCTGCACTTACCTTGTTTTCTTTGCGACAATTAAAAATGGATAAACCTATGCTTGATTTACGTGTATTAAAATATCCAATGTTTACTCTAGGTTTATTGGCCGTATTTATTTGCTTCACGGTAATAATGTCCACGATGATTTTGTTGCCATTATATTTGCAAACAGGACTAGCATTGACTGCATTTACCGC
Source organism: Lysinibacillus sp. NPDC093216 (assembly GCF_050280325.1). Lineage (NCBI taxonomy): Bacteria > Bacillati > Bacillota > Bacilli > Caryophanales > Bacillaceae > Lysinibacillus > Lysinibacillus sp. NPDC093216. The sequence continues at coordinate 380,156 of NZ_JBNNVB010000002.1, forward strand.
GGGGCTTGTTTTGTTGCCAGGTGGTGTGCTGAATGGATTAATGTCCCCAATCACAGGTCGTATCTTTGACAAATTCGGACCAAGAGGACTTGTTATACCTGGATTTGCAATCATGTTTATCATGTTATGGATCATGTCAAACGTTACCATTGAAACGCCGGTTAGTATGGTGATTGTGATGCACTCCATTCTATTTTTAGGTGTATCGATGGTTTTGATGCCTGCTCAGACAAATGGACTAAACCAATTACCTAAAAATCTTTACCCAGATGGTACTGCTTTAATGAATACATTACAGCAAATGTCGGGAGCAATTGGCACTGCAGTTGCGATTACGATTATGTCCGCTTCTCAGAAAAGATATATGAACAATATGACTGATCTATCTGACCCTTCTTCAATTAGAGCTTCATTAACAGCGGGAGTACAGGACTCCTTTATATTCACTCTAATTATAGCTATGGTTGGTTTAATTATTTCCTTCTTCATTAAATCTTCTCGCGTTAAATAGTAGCTGACATCATAATGCAAGGATAAAAATAGAAAAACATCTGCAAATTCTGTATTGTTGTAAGTCCTAACCAAACAAAATCTTTGGTGAATCTGTTATAAGGCTAATCAATTATGCAGTTAATTCAACATGTAAGTCCTAAAAATTTACAATACCATTTGTATTAGAAAGAATTAGAGCTGTAGGAATCCATTGAGAAACTTCCACGATATTGGGGAATTACAGGACTTTAAATCAGCTTCAGATCAATTAAAAAGACTGATCTAAAAATTACCACTTCTAAAACAGAACGTTTGTGCGTATAATATATACAAACAAACGTTCTGTTTTGCGTGGGGAGATTAAAAACAATGAAAGATCAGTTAATAAAAGGGATGCAACACAATCAGTTAGTAAATAGGATGTACAGTACAAAGTCTGGAGTCATCACGTGTGTCAAAATAATTAAGATAGTCAATAGCGTACTTTTAATTATTGTTCCATGTCTATAAAGAGCGAGGGATCATTTAATGGATGAAAATCTGCCTGAACGTTCCATTATATGTATTGATATGAAAAGCTTTTACGCTAGTTGCATGGCAATGCTTGAAGGTTTAGATGTCATGACAACCCCAATCGCCATCATAGCTAATTTCACTCAACCTGGTAGCGTTGTCTTAGCTGCATCGCCACCTATGAAGGAGCGATTTAAGATAAAAACAGGAAATCGTCGTTTTGAAATACCAAAGCATCCAGACATAAAACTTTTTGAACCGAAGATGAGTTTCTTCATTGAAATGTCTATGGCTATCACTCGCCTTATTTCAAAGTATGTGCCATCAGAGTGCATACATGTTTATAGTGTCGATGAAAGTTGGGTGGACCTAACTGGAACAGAAAGGCTTTGGGGACCTCCTGAGGATACAGCAAAGGAAATTCAAAAAGCGATATATGATCAATTTCGTATTCCAAGTGCTATTGGGATGGGGCCGAACATGTTGATGGCAAAACTTGCTTTAGACCTTGAAGCTAAAAAGTCAGGTTTTGCAAAGTGGACTTACGAAGATGTGCCAACGAAACTTTGGCCTGTGCGTCCTTTATCTGAGATGTGGGGTATCGGAAAACAGATGGAAGCCAAGTTAAATGCAATGGGGATAGTAACAGTCGGTGGATTAGCAAAAGCTGATTTAAATGAATTAGAAAAAAAATTCGGCATCATGGGTAATCAACTGTACCACCATGCGCATGGCATTGATCTTTCCACGCTTGGAGAGCCTCTAGTTAAAAACTCAGCTCTAAGCTTTGGGAAAGGCCAGATGTTAATGCGTGACTACCATACAAGAAAAGAAATATCCGTGGCGTTACTAGAAATGTGTGAGGACGTGATGAGGCGAACGCGCGAAGCAGGTTATGTCGGTCGGACAATTACATTAGGTTTGTCTTATAGTCGTAGTGCTATGACAAAAGGTTTCCAACGCTCTAGAACGATTGCAGTGCCAACAAGTGAAACGCTAGTGATGTATAAAACTTGTCTAGAATTACTGGATGAGCACTTTGCAGGCGAGCCAGCGCGTCAATTGTCAGTTAGAATAACGAACCTAGAACCAGCGTGCAGTATCCAATTGGATTTATTTGATGAGCGCAAGGAGCAACGACAAGTAATTGGCCACGTTATGGATGCTATTCGAAGAAAATATGGCGCTGTAGCCTTATTAAGGGCGGCTTCTTATACAAAGGCTGGCACAGCTATTACACGTAATCGCTTAGTAGGCGGGCACTTAGCGTAAGGGGGGAATGAGATAAGACGAGATAGAAGAACGATTAAGAATTCGAGGAGTGTTTAGATGATACGTGACCGTGGATCAATGAAGTGGACGGCGATGATGCTTCCTGAGCATCTTGGCCTCATTAAAGTATGGAAGCAAGAGCAATTTTACGATAAAAAGCGAGAATTAACCGAGTGGGAGTTAGAGGAAATAGAACAGACTATACAACGCGCTTTTAAAATGCAAAAACTGATTACGTTAACGCTGTGGAGCAACAATAATTTGCATGACGAGACAGGGCTAGTTACAGGAACTGATACAATTAAAAAGGAATTGTTACTTGAGACGGATGTAGCCATCAAACGTATTGCATTTGATACAATCCAAGACGCAAAGATGGTGGACGTTGATGATTAATGGTGAGGATCGTAGTGTTTTGTATGAGTTTATAAAATTAGATATGGCCATCAGGTCATTACAACAAGACTATTCATCGCTCGAAAAGTTAAAAATGTCCAAAATCTACATCCATATTGTAGAAGATTTATTAAAAGATATAAGACATGATTTCTACAATAAAAGGCGAGTTCTAGCTAAGAAAAATATTGCCGTTGTAAAGTGGGTCAAAATTGATGAATATTTCAGCGATGTAATCATCAAAACAGCAGGCGAAGATGAAGTGCTACGTTATGCCAATCAAGCTCTAAAAGCACAGGTAGAGGAGCTCATTCATAGCCGTTTGAATAAATGTGTGTAGAATATCAAATTTGCATGTAAGGAATCTTATGTATTTGAGTGATCAGCACCGTACATTCTTCTTAGTAAAAATTAGTACACATAGGAACAACTAAATTAGCCAACCTAAATTTATGTCAAATTTCAGGAGGTTACCATGGCTAATTCAAGACACTCAAAACCAGATGATAGATCCAATAACGTTGAACGAATCCGTGATATCGTTAAAAACACTGAAGAAAAACTTCATGAAGCGGAAATTAGTTTGGAGTTTGCAGACCCTATGCAAAGTGAAATGATTAAAGAAAAAAATAAGCGACGTCAAAAGTCAATTGAAGGATTAAAAGAAGAAATGAAAGATGAAATGGCGGCTCGTAAAAAAGGAGAAGTGTAGGATTGAAGACTTATGAAGAGGAACTAACTTCTCTCCATTCTTTTTAATGATAAAAAAGTGCTTGCCTATAAAAGCAGATGGCTTAGAAGTTCTGTAATGGACCTCTACATAGCCATCTGCTTTTATTATGAGGTTGTAAATGACTTATTACAGCCCATTTTACTACCTCTTTTTTGGGAGGTATAGCTGCAAATGACGGTGGGGGACAGCAATGTTCCCAATCAGTTTAAACTTACCTGTTCGAACCTAACTGAAATGGGAGAGCATTCGAGAGAAATTGAGCACCAAAGAGTTTCATTTCAAATAAAAAGGTATTGATGTTAATGTGGAAATATGAAACAAATAGGTAATTTTATTGAAAATGCTATGAAGTGCTTTTCGTATGCAGGATAGGAAAGGAGATCAAGATAAATGAAAATTACCATGCGATATGGGGTAGACGCTCCATTTTTTTGAAATTTTACGTCAATAATCGACAATTGATTGGTCTCATTGCAAAACTTTGTAAATTAATAGTGCATATTGTTACTACCTTGTGAATATAATAGCCACATGCAATTTAAGCTTTTAATTGATTTATTAAGGAATTAGGATGAAACGAAGGAGTGTGAAATTGTCGATTTCAAATCCTCAATACGCATTTTTAGAGGTTGATTTTCATAATCCTAATTTAACTCAAGCAGAACTGAAGGTTGAGAATATTTCAGAAGGGGGTACGGAAAAATAATGAACTCGTAGGAAATACAAAAATAACATTGAAAATAATACCATCTAATGTATATATAAAATTAAACTGGATGATAGGTTGGCTCTTATGGATACCAGTAGATATTTATTGTGCCGCAGCTTTGGTAGTAGCTAAATTCTTATCATAAGTGAAGACGTTTTTTTACTAACCAAGCAGAAAAGTTCAAGAAAAAATATTAGTGAAAATGTTTGTTGTGAAAGAAAAAGTAATGGATAGGGGTTAACCCGATGAGTACGATTGATCGTTTACTCTGAATAACCATCAACTGTAAGCTAAAGCACTGTTGTCTTAGGTTATTCTTAAGATCGAATGCGAAAGCGAGACAGTGTGTCATGAAGGAAAAAAGTAAGTGGTAATCAGCCCGGAATTATTTCCGGTTTTTTTGTACTTTAAGAAATCGAAAGAGATGGATCTAGGTGATGTTTACACAATAAGAAAAGCCCCAATACACACCTTCTTCTAAGGTGAATATTGGGAGTTAGTTTATCACAATTAACGTTTATTTTCATTTTGAATACTACTGAAATCTACTTCCTCACCGAACTCTTCTCTGTTTTCATTTTTACGCTCTCTGTTAGCATTTTGATTTTGATTCTGCTGTTTTTTGTTGTCTTGAGTTTTATTATTTTTATGTTTATTACTACCCATGATCATCTCACCTCCACCATTAGTGTGAGAGAAAGATGATTATTTATCCGCATAACTTACAATTAATGAATGAAGTATATGTGATGAAACAAAATGTATGGATAAAGTAACATTTTCACCTCCACAACACTAACCACGAGTTTAAATTTAACGGATTAATTTAAAAACTTCATACGGAATGGAAGCAAGAGAGCTACCACGGTAGATATTTATTGTGCCGCAACTTTGGTGATAGCTAAATTTATATCATAATAAAAAGTTAAAACCACTATCCATCATAACAATGAAGGTGTTCTGTGGTTAGATTATATAATTGTAACGAGTGGATAGATAACGCGAAAATTCTATAAGAATTTTCGCGTTATCTAATGTTATAATCATGCATACATAGGCATTTGAGAAGTAGATATACCCATAAACATCTCATGTTTCATACACACCGTACATTGCGAGGCTGTTGCTTGGTTGGAGTTAGTATAATAAAAATTTGGAAGACCAAATCCTAATAAAAGGGATTTTGTTTTTTTTAGAAAATATTTAGAGAGCTAGTATTTAAGATGTAAAGTTGGTCGTATGAAAATAATTAATTAGGAGTGAAGTAAAGATTGCGAAAGGAAAGGATTCACTGACTGAAAGCGGTAAGGTGTGAATGTTAAAGGTACTAAGATTCCGGCTTTGAAAAATTGTAGTAGATATGTTTCCGCATACCTGTTAAAACAATAAAAAACGGTTGACCTGTTCCCTATAACCAAGAGATTAATAATGGCAACTAAAGTCGTAGAAGTGGTTGGAGTTAGTTTAATAATAAAGAAATGATAAAAGAACGGATTCCCAGTAGTAGATTTTTTTGTTACACAAAGGATTGAAGATATTTTCGAAGAAATTATATAATGAAGCATGTGTTAAAATTTTTTATGGAGGCGGACTATGAAGACGGAAATGATTATAACCGTAGTTTTAATTATAGGAATGGTAATCTTAATAGAAAAAATATACGACAAAATTAATATAGAAAATTATTCTCCTATTTGGGAGTATTTTTCTAAAGCAATTCTCTATGGGTTTATTGCTAGCATTACATTACTCTATGGAAAGGAAACGCTAAGAGATGTTAATCCACTAGAATGGGCCATCATTGCAGTTTCAGCAATAGAAGGAACAGGGAACTATATTAATTATGTAAAAGAATCAAAAAGAAGAAAAGAAGAAAAAAGAAAGACTTGAGGTAATCAAACTTAGATACATAATGAAATAATTCTTCAACTTAATAGAGTCGCTGATCAAAAAGGGATTGATGCTCTTTTTGTAAGTGAAAGTAGAAAATACAGTAAGTTGGTATTTCGCTAAAGTAGAGCAGAGTCATTTTTTAATTTAATTTAACCCACCAGCACCCATATGTTGCCACATACACTCCGCACATGTAGAGTGTGTCTCGCAACTTATTTTAAAAGAAGGCAACTAACCATGGTTAGTTGCCCTGCTAAAAAGTGTTTCGGTTTACCACAAACCTCCCCTAACAATACCCCACATCCTTCTTCGGTGAGCTGAGTTTAGAGGATCAACTCCACAATTCATAAGCCAGTGTGCTGCATTATCTCTCTGATCTCTTGTTATAGGTACTCCACAGCAGTCAGATAGACGATCAACAAGACCATATGCACCTGCGGGACTTCTTAACTGATGATAGTTGCATGATCTAAGAGCTCCACATACACGACCGAAACAATGAGGGTTTCTAATTCTTTGTCGGAAAACACGCATTAAATTAGGATCAATATTGCCCATTGACAAAAACCTCCTTTCAAATAAAAGTAAATTACAGAAAAGATAGGAACAATATAGTATATGAGATGAAAAAGGAGGGGGGTAGATAGATTAACTATTTTTTTTTTTAAAACTCCAATAATGAACTAATTGTATTTTTTTAGGTAATGGCTCAATGTAACCAAAGGCCATACGTATTGATAGCTGTGATAGTGTATATAAAAGTGTCCTGGTAAACCTGCACCTGTAGGATAAGTAATCCGACTAGTTTCTGTATTTTGCCATTCTAAAATTCTTATAATTCCTTCTGTGATTTCTTTTGTAGGAAACTCAGAGATAGAAATTAATGCATCAACTGCCCAACAAGTTTGTACTAATGTAGAATAGGGTAAAGGAATATATTCTCTATGAAAATCACTCTGGCATGATTCACCCCAGCCTCCGTCAGATTGTCTTCTATTTAACAACCAATCTGTTGCTTTCTGAATAGTTGGATGATCAGATGGAATTCCAACTGCCTTTAAGCCCGTGACAGCAGCCCATGTACCATAAATGTAAGATATCCCCCAACGTCCGTACCATGAACCATCATTAGTTTGATTCTTTATTAGCCATTTTACACTGTTCAATACACGAGGATGCTGCATAGTCAAATTTAAATGATTCCCTAGAAATTCCAATGTCCTGCCGGTGAGGTCAGCAGCAGAAGGATCTATAGCAGTGTCTTCAAAACTCTGTATGGGGAAAAGCCATTTAATGTATGAAGGACTATTTTTTTTAAATGCTCCCCAGCCTCCGTCATTGTTTTGCATGTTTAATAACCAATCAACTCCCGAATTCCAGGCCATACGAAATTCAGAATGACTACATGTGAAATTAGATAGTGCCCTTAATGCCGCTTGTGTATCATCAACATCAGGATTAATGGAGTTGCTTTCTGAAAAACCCCATCCTTTATTAGAGTGTTTGTGTTGTAATTCCATTAAGAAGTTCGAAGCTAATTGGATAGCTGGATCCTTAATGGTAAGACCCGATTCTTGTAAGGAATAAGAAATTAGCGCAGTGTCCCAAACAGTCGAAGGAGAGTTTTGAATATGAAAAACATCTCCTTTTTCGTATAAAAAAGATCTAATACCTCCAATAGCATTTTGAATAATAGGAGAAGATTTTTTATAACCTAGAGAAAGTAGTGCATAAATCATAAGAAATGTAGAACTTGCGTAACTATATAATGTCCCATCCTTTTCAATGCAATTCAATATATGTTGTTCAGCTTTTAGCCTCGTAGATTCTTTATAAGTAGGCAATATCTTTTTAAATAAACTAAACCATCTTTTTTTCTTTTTAAGTGAATTATATTTCTTTTGAGATAAAAATAAATGCTGTAAATCAGGCGTCCATTTATTAGTAACTACAAATTTATCGTGTCCTAATATTAAGATAGGAAGAAAGTGTGCTTGTACGTATGAGCTAAAATGAAAAAAATTAAATGTTAGAAACTTTGGTATATTCATGATGCTAAGTGGGATAGGAAATAGTCTTGGCCAAGGGTATAAGTTGGTAATAGCTAGTAAACACTTAGTAGAAATATGACTTTTTTCAAGTCCTCCATTCTCCACAATAAATTGTTCACTTAATTTCATCGACGGATCATCTTTATTCAAATGTCCAGAAAATAAAAGAGCTGTATATGCTTCAATTGTTGCAGATAAATTTCCTTTTTCATCATCATAAAGCTTCCAAGCACCGTTATTTTGCTGTTGCTGAAGCAGACGTGCAACAAGTTTCTTTATAAGATTCTCATCATCATAATCTAATACTCTTAACATGATAATCATATTTGCATCGGTCGTTGGGCCATTTTCAAAACAATATCTCCACGAACCGTCAATATATTGGTCTTGCTTCAGATTTTTAATAATTTGTTGTATTTTTTGGTTAATCTCATTTATTAGATTCATTTAAGTTTTTACCACCTCTCCTGTTGTATTTGTAAAAATGAATTGCAATTAAGATATTTTATGATGAGAGTTATAAAGGTAAATAGACAGGTGCGGAGAATTGAGGAGGGGGAGAGTTGGAATTACATAAATTACCCAGAATTCTATTTTTAATGAGATTAGCTCATATAAACTAATAATCTATCTTATCCATAACGGGGGTGGCATTTCACTTGAAATGAGTGATTCTTTAAATATTAAACATATAACCTTAATTATGTATGTAGATGGTAAAGAAGTATTTGCGAAAATGTTATTAATGCAATTAATAGTACTTTTGACAAAGGAGATGTCATCTGGTTTGTTGTTTCATCTTTTGAAACGGGGGAAAGCCGGAGATAACGTCAAAGGCTTACCTATTACTACAATAAGCGTCTCTTTTCTTCTTCAACGCTACCATGAGAACTTACCAAATAGGGGAACATTTTATTTATTGAATAAAAATATTATGTAAACTATTAGAAGGAACTTGAAGATTTGATATGAAGTGGAATAATTCAATTAGAACATCCAAAAGAGTATGTAATCCTTACATATGACGTTGGCATTTTTTCTTTAAATAGCCGATTGTCAAAACAGTCTATCTGCACTGACAATTATATGTGTAGGCACCATCAGTAAAAGGGAGAACAGAAAAAAATCACCCATGTCATAAAGAGTGATTTTTGAAAATCATACCTATAAAAAAGTCTCAAATTTAAGCTGCTATGTTTAGATAGTTAAAATACCTCGAATTGTGATGGTAGCAGCTCCTGCAACTTTGATGACTGGTTTTAATTCATTCGGAATAACAGTCACATAAAGCGTTCCAGGTCTTCCTATTGCATCTCCTTGAGCGATTTTAAGATGTGTTATGTCACCTTGAGGAATAACGCCTTCTAAATAGAAGAAGCCCGCTAATGCACCATTTGCTGCACCAGTTACAGGATCCTCTGGTATGCCAATCCCTGGCGCAAAATCTCTTGTATATAGTTCATATTCTTGCAAATTAGTAAAAGTATAAAGATGTGTCGTACTGATATTATGTTCTTTATTATGTTTTGCTAACGCTGCTAAGTCTGGCACTGCATTGTCGATATCGATTTGATCTTTTATTGGAACGAGTAAATGCCAGACACCAGTATTCGCTAGTTTGATTGGATAGGTTAAATCAATGCTTTTGGAATTGACGCCGATTAGTCGACTAAGCTCTTCCACATCAATATCGATATCTTGTGTTTTTGGCGTTACTTGCGTCATTTCCACATCGATAACTTTTCCGTTTTCCTTATGCCATACAACCGGTACTCTACCGATATTCGTTTCTAGCACTATACCTTCCTTTTTCTCAGCAAGACCAAACTCACTCGCCAAAAGCCATGTTAACCCAACAGTTGCATGTCCGCAAAAGTTGATTTCTTCAGTGGGAGTGAAATATTTTACTTTATAATCTATATCTTCATTATTGGAAGGTAGTAAAAATACGCTTTCCGGCAAATTTAATTCTTTTGCGATACTTTGCATCTCATCTTCGGATAATTTTTCAGCATCTAGCACGACGCCAGCAGTATTACCTCCAAATTTTTCTGTTGTAAATGCATCTACATGATAAACTCTAATAACTCTCATCATAATAACTCCTTTCTAACTTTTATTGTTCCCTCCATACAGTGATTTACTAGTTTTTTTTGAATTTTCGAGTTTATTATATAGTAAGAATACTAAATAATGCAATTTATTAAAGGGTGAACTTTTTGTTAATTGTAGAATTCTAATCGGAATTAACGTTATAGCTTAATTTTGTCGAACAAACCACCTATAGGTGTTATTTGTTGTGCAAAGATTAGAATTTTTAGCATCGTTGATTTCTCGCGCTTCTTGGATTTTTTGAATACTTAGATATGACTGAAGAACAAGCACGGATAAAAGCTATTATCGGAGAAGCGGAAGTTTAAGTATTGTATTAACTGGTGCTTTACGAACAAGAGGGTTTCTATATTGACGGATTTAATAGAAATGGCACTAATAGAATCCACTATGACTCAAAATCGTGTTCCTTTGGAGTGTCGGTTCGACCCCGACCACCGCTATCGTTAGAAGTTTTTTAGTCAAGATAAGAAATACTTGAAAGCCCATAAACCTTTATATATCAAGGTTTATGGGCTTTCTCCGTTTTTTGAGAAAACGATAGAAAACGATAAGAATTGAATTCATTTTACACAATAAAAGGCCTTGATAATACAGCTTTCTTTAGCAGTAAGAAATATAATTTTTTGTACAAATTGTTCTCAAAGCCTTTATGAGCATCAATTATTTATCTGTATTAAAAATAAAAAACGCATACCTGAAATTCAGATATGCATAAAAATGATGTATAATTCTAAGAAGAGAGCAAGATAGCGAATATAGCCGTTGTCGACTTAGATTCTTCTGCATGTAATTCCTGTGTAACGTGTGCATAATGTTATGAGTTGTTTCAATATCTTTATGGCCTAATCGTTCACATACATAGTAAATGGATATCTTTTTGTACAGCAACACACATGCATGGGTGTGTCTTAATCCATGTATGGTAATTGGCTCGATTCCAAGATCAACTAGTATCTTCTTCAAGAGTTTATTTGCATGTGTGTTAAAACATAAATCCTGATTTTAGTATGCAATTTTTGTTAAATCCCCTTATAATAGGATGACATATTGTGAAAATTTAGCGGACTTTAGGAGGAAATGTGTATGGCTGATTGTAGAACGCAATTCGATAAATTTCACGAGAATATCAAACTTAAAGAAGAAAATGAGATTTTAAAAGACAAGAGAGATATCATAATTAAAAAGCTAAATGAAAAATTGCCACAGCAAACAGATTATGAATTCAGCGTTTTTAACCAGGGTTCTTATGCTATGCATACCGAAAGTCTTTTTCTAGGAGAATTACGATGAAATTAGATTGTTTAATTGTTGATGATGAGATCGCTTTAGCTGAAACAACTTGTGAATATTTTAATATGTTCGAAGTAAAAACGGCTTTTGTGGCAAGTGCAGAAGAGTGCGAGTTATTTTTGGAAGAACATGAACCATCATTGCTTCTTCTAGACATCAATCTCGGTAGTGAATCGGGGTTTGATTTATGTAAAAAATTGCGTAAAACTACGCAGATTCCGATTCTATTTATAAGCGCTCGTTCCAGCGATGACGACGTTCTAATCGCACTTAACATAGGTGGGGACGATTACATTCAAAAACCATATACACTAAGCGTATTATTAGCAAAAGTAAAAGCAGTACTCAAAAGATATGGCAGTGGTTCTAACCAACAAGAGGTTTTAGAGTTTGGTCAAATCCAAATTGATACAAAACTTCATCGTGTTCGAGTAAAGGGTATTGATATTCGTCTAAAAACGATGGAATATAAGCTTCTGTATTATTTGGTGAATAATAAAAACCGTATCATTACTAAAGATGAATTGTTTCAAAATGTATGGGGAGATTCTTTTGTAGGGGATGGGACACTAAATGTACATATTCGGCATTTACGTGAGAAAATTGAAGAAAATCCAAAGGACCCGCAATTTATAAAAACGATATGGGGAACAGGATATGTGTTAGAGGACACTAAGCAATGAGAATAAAATTGCTTAGTGTCCTGCTTCTGGTTATTTTTGTTGCAGGAATTACTTTCCCAATAATTATGATTAACAATAAAAATATTTCAGAAATGAATATAGTAGCCATTAATGAATTAGTTAAAACGGTCGAAAAAAATTGGGGACAAATTAATAATGAAACATTTGATAACAGCGGCTTTCAACAACCACTTATGATTATAGATAATTTAGAAAATGTAATTTATCAAACACCGGGTATTCAGTTTATTAATATATATGACGCCATCAAAAATAGGGATTCGATTATTGATGTGAAGCAAAATGATGAGGTCGTAGGGAAAATTATTATCCGCAATAACGATCATGAAATAGTGCAAAAAATGAAAAAGGAACTGGTTACATCTTTCAGTTTAATAGTTGGTTTAGTAATGATTGTTAGTATTATTTACAATGTCTATATTTATAGAACGTTACTAAAACCTTTTATGCAGCTTCAACATTTCGCGGCGAATGTTGCTAGAGGTAATTTAGATATTCCTTTAAATATGGATAAAGACAATTATTTTGGTGCATTCACGGAAAGTTTTGATTTATTACGTGAAGAACTCTATGCTGCTCGTCAAAGAGAGTATGAATCCAACCGTAGTAAGAAAGAGCTTGTGGCCACATTAAGTCATGATATTAAGACGCCTGTTGCTTCAATAAAGGCAGTTAGTGAATTGATGCTTCTGCAGGCAAAGGATGAAAAGGTCATTAAGCAAGTGAATACAATCTATTCGAAAGCAGAGCAAATTGACTTACTTGTTACAGATATGTTTCATGCCACTTTAGAAGAACTGCAACAGTTACAGATAACGGTAACCGAAGAATCGAGCGAGGTACTTGTTGATATGATTGAAAATGTAAATTATGACAATCAGATCGTCTATGATTCAATTCCACGATGTATTATTTTAACGGATTCTGTACGTATGCAGCAGGTAATAGACAATATTATCAGTAATTCATATAAATATGCAGGAACTAAGGTCACTATTAAGTCACAAATCAAACAGGGTTATCTTGAACTCCACATCATGGACTTAGGGTCAGGAATTAGCGAAGAAGAATTGCCTCTACTGTTCAATAAATATTATCGAGGAACAAATATCGGAGGCAAGAATGGTTCAGGACTTGGTCTCTATATATCGAAGTATTTCATGGGAAATATGTATGGCCAGATTAGCTGTTACAATGGGCAAGATGGCTTTACCGTAGTATTGAAAATCAAGCTTGCATGATAATTAAGGATTAGTTAATAATTGCACAAAGATTTAATAAGAATTCATTTTGTATGATAAGACTGTAATCTTCATTACGGTCTTTTTTCTTTGATTTGCAAATTCAAACATGAGCTTAATAAAGGGAGAGTGCTAAAAACATGACAAAGACGATTATCAAAACGGAGAAGCTGTGTAAAACCTTTTCGAGCGGTGGAATTCAACAGCATGTATTAAAAAATCTAGATATCAGTTTAATAGAAGGGGATTTTACAATCATAATGGGTAGTTCAGGGTCTGGGAAGTCCACTCTACTTTACGCAATGAGTGGAATGGATAAACCGACATTAGGCGAAATCGATTTTGCTGGTAAAAACTTAGCTAAATTAAACAACGACCAACTGGCAATATTTAGAAGGAATAATTGTGGTTTTGTATTCCAACAAATTTATTTACTGGATAATATGAGCGTACTCGATAATGTACTGGCAAGTGGTCTTTTAGTAAATAAGAATAAGCGTGAACTCGTAAAAAAAGCGAAAGAACTATTAATACAAGTAGGGATCAATGAAAACGCATGGTCTAAATTTCCGACACAGCTTTCTGGTGGTGAGGCTCAACGAGTTGGGATTGTTCGAGCATTAATTAACAATCCGAGAATACTTTTTGCCGATGAACCAACTGGTGCATTAAACTCTGCATCTAGTGATAGTGTGTTAGATGTTTTAACAAATGTAAATCGAAATGGGCAAAGCATAGTCATGGTCACTCATGATATGAAAACAGCATTGCGTGGAAACCGAATTTTATATTTGCGAGATGGCGTAATTTGCGGTGACTTGCAGTTAGGCGCGTTCAGTGAGGAAGAGAATTTCGAGCGTCATGAAAAGCTCGGGGCTTTCCTTGCAGAAATGGGGTGGTAAGGTGAAAATCATGAATTTAGCCCTCGCTAATATTAGAAGAAGTAAATCTGCAACAGCTTCCTTATTTACATTTATTTTAGTTGCTGCGCTACTTCTGAATATAGGTCTAATGGTCATTACTCAAATCAATACATTTTTTGATAGTAAAGCGGAACAATTAAAAGATCCTCACGCAATAATTATGATGGATTATGCAAGTTATAATTCAAGCTATGGAGAATTTATAACGAAATATCCAGGGGTGACAGAGTCAGAAACAGAAGAAATTATCAATATGGACATTGCCAAATTTAATTTTGGTGATAATGAATTAGCTAGTCGTACCGCTATTTTTAATGCGGATGATCATCGTAATATCGGGGCGTTGAAGTTGGTTGAAAAACTAAACACTTCAAGTGCAAATGATATTTTTATTCCTTACACTTTTAAAACAAATGGTGGTTATGAGTTAGGTGAAGATTTTACCATCACATATCAAAACAAGGACTATAAGTATCGAATTGCTGGATTTTTTGAAACAACAATGATGGGTACGACCAACATTGGATTCATGAAATTCATGCTACCAGCAATTGCTTATCAAACGTTAGCTGATGAACTAGACAAAGGATTGATCATATCTGCAGTGATGGAAGACAAAACACAATCTACAAAGTTAGTAAATGATTTTATTAAGGAGTTTCCTCAATCAACAGTAGGTGAGCCGACTTCATCTATTGGGACGTTAGATATTGAGATGGTGAAAAGTGTGAGCACGTTGACCATTAACATCATAGCTATGATTTTAGTAGCTTTTGCAGCCATTATCGTGCTTGTTTCACTAATTGTCATTAAGTATCGTGTATCAAATAGCATTGAAGACGGGATGACGAATATAGGAGTACTTAAAGCAATTGGTTATACAGGTAGACAAATCCTATCGTCAAATATTTTACAGTTTGTTTTAATTGCTTTTAGTGCAAGTGTTGTAGGGGTTGCATTGTCATATTGTCTTATGCCTATCATAGGAAACATTATTTCATCTCTATCTGGATTAATATGGTATCAGAGATTCAATATGATTATTAATTTAGCCAATATATTCATTATTGCTTTTTGTGTTGTAATTGTTACATTAATTTCCGCCTTCCGTGTTCGAAAAATTCAACCTATCATGGCACTTCGGGGAGGTATTCAAACGCATAGTTTTAGAAAAAATTATTTTCCATTGGAGAATACGGGAGGGGGGCTTCATTTTTTACTTGCAATTAAATCGATGCTGTCAAATGTAAAACAAAACATCATGATACTTTTAATTATTGTTGCATTAACATTCGCATCAGTTTTTTCAGTGGTACTTTTTTACAACATTGCTTCAGACAAAACCGCATTTGTTAACTTATTTGGCGTAGAACCGGCAAATGTGATGATATCTGTTAGGCAAGATGCAGATACAACAGAACTTTTGAGTCACATTAAACAAATGGACCATGTAAGTAAGGTAAATATTTTTGATTTTATTACAACAAAAATTGATAATCAAACTGTAAATACGAATGTTACGGATAATTATAATCAGTTAGAAAATAATATTGTCTACGAAGGCCGTCAGCCAAAATATGATAATGAAATATCCATCTCCTGGGTTGTATCAAATCAAATTAATAAAGGAATTGGCGATACGGTTGAAGTAGAATATGGGACTAAAACAGCTAGTTTTCTAGTAACTGGCCTTAGCCAATCAATCGGCAATTTAGGGCAAATAGCCTCATTAACGATGGATGGAATTCAGCGATTACAGTCAGATTATAAAGGCACGACCCTTTATGTATATCTAGATGGTATATCAAACCAAAACTTTATTGAAAACGTTCACGAACAGTACGGAGATTATATAGTAGAAACGATAGACATAGATAAAAATGTAGAGAGCCAAACAGGTATGTATACAGCTGCAGTGTTTGCAGTTATGATAATGGTTCTGACAATTACCGTTCTAGTTGTTGTAATGATTCTGTATCTGATCATCAAAACGATGATTATTAAGCGTAAGAAAGAGTTTGGCGTAATGAAAGCAATAGGCTACTCAACAATTCAATTGATGCATCAAATTTCCATCAGCTTTGTGCCCGTGATTATTACTGGAGTGGCCATTGGAGGTGTACTAGGATATTTTTATACGAACCCTATGCTTTCTGTATTACTTTCAAGTGCAGGGGTGAAACGTTTAGACTTTATCGTTCATTTACCGATTATTCTAATGCTATGTGTAGGCATTCTTATTTTAGCCTACATTGACTCAATGTTCGTATCCTTAAAAATTAAGAAAGTTTCTGCTTACGGTTTAATTTCAGAATAATCATGCATAGTTTAGTATTAAAAATAGGCTAGATTCCAATGAAATAGAAACCGAGACTATATAATTAAACCCACCAGCACCCATGTGTTGCCACATAAACTCACCATAGGAGGAATGTGTGAATAGATGCTAACATTTTGTTAACGCAATCAAGTGAAAAGCAATAAATTTCCTTTTTATATTTTTTACTCACTAAGAGGCTGGGACAAAACTGGTCAGAACCTTAAAAAGCACAAGAAATCAATTTTTGACGTTGATTTCTAGCGCTTTTCTTTTGTGGATATTTTTTAATTTTGCTTTATAAAAATACTTATGTCCAGCCTCTTTTATGTATCTAACAAAAAATGAATTGATCCAATTCCTAACAGACAAAATGACAAATAAAGATATAGCAGGGGGTCTCAGGATCAATCTAACCTACGAAAAATATACGCAATGGTTTAAAAAGATTTACTGGTGAATATTAGGTTGGTTGTTTTAATCTTCATTATTTGAAGGTAGTAAAAATACAGACTCTGATAAATTTAGTTCTTTTGCGATACTTTGCATCTCATTTTCGGATAATTTTTCAGCATCTAGCACGACGCCAGCTATATTACCTCCAAATTTTTCTGTTGTAAATGCATCCACATGATAAACTCTAATATCTCTCATCTTATTAACCCCTTTCTAACTTTTATTGTTCCCCCCATACTAATACACTTAATGAAACCCTCATTTAGATTGGTTAGATACTGTAAACCATACCATAATACAACATTTTAAGGGAATATTACACTATAAAAGAGATGATTTACTAAAACTTGCGAAATTTTCATATCTATTATATAGTAAAAAGACTATTTTAAAAAAGGGTGAACTTTTTGTTAATTGTAGAATTCTAATCTGAATCAACGTTATAGCTTATTTTGTCGAACAAACCACCTATTTAAGGGTGTTATTTGTTGTGCAAAAAAGCAAGATTAGAATTAGTTAGCTTCGTATAAACGTTTAGCGCGACTAGTTTTAGTCGCGCTTTTTCTATTCGTTGATTTAGACAATTTTAATTTTTTTCTTATTAAAATTGAGAGGACGAATCTACAATGCAAAAACAATTACAACAAATTACAGCTGATATGCAGCTTGAAGAACACTATCATACATTAGAAAAAGCTCTACTTGCTTTATATTTCCACGAAAATTGTACAACTAAATCTTTAGCTCATACGACAGACTTACCAATACCTATCGTTTCAGCAATGAAGAAAGAATTTGCCAAGCAAGGTTGGGGTAAACATAGCTTAACAAAAAAGGGCCAGCTCGCTATCTCACAATATTTTCAACTCTCAGGTGCGGATGCTAAACTGTATCTTCAGTTAACGACAGATGATGCATTTCGTACAGAATGGATCACACAAAATATTAGCGAATTAAGCACTATTTATGAAGATAGACCTTCTGCTGACGTGGCAATCGATCAAGCAAAATGTACAGTTGAGACAGCCTTAAAACGTGCATTGCTCGCACTTGACTATACGATGCTACTCAATAAGCGTATTTTGTGTTTAGGTGATGATGATTTCATCAGTGTTGCATTAGCGTTTTTACTAAAGAAAATTGCTCCAAACTCTACCACTAAAATTGTTGTGTTAGATATTGATAGACGAATTTTATGTACGATTAGCAAAATAGCTAAGGACTATGAGCTTCCGATTAAAACAGATTATTATAACGTTCAGGAGCCTTTGCCTAAAACATACGCCCACCAGTTTGATTGCGTATACACAGACACACCGTATACCTTGACTGGCGCACAGCTTTTTTTATCACGTGCGATTAACGCATTAAAGCCTGAAGCAATGCGACATGTGTTTTTTTCCTATGCTAAACGTAGCTACCAAAAGCAGTGGCAACTACAGCAAAGCTTATATTCTATGGGCTTCGTGATTGGCAGTATCCAATACGACTTAAACACCTATGAAGGTGCGCAGATTTTAGGTGCTACAAGCCAATTATTCGTATTACAAACAACAGAGCAAATGACTCCTTATATTCCTAATCAGCGTAAATTTACGCGACCCATTTACACAGGAGAAATAGAGAGAAAATCCGTCGTTTATCAGTGTAGCCATTGTCAGCACGCCCTTACAGTCGGAGCTGGCTATCAATACAGCACGATTGCTCAACTTCAAGCCAGTGGTTGCCCAGATTGCAAAAATAACAAGTTTTCACAAATGAAGAGAACAGTACAAAAATCACAATCCAAGCATGCATTAGGGCATCATATTTTATTAGAGTTGCACGATTGCAATGACGCATTACTCAATGACGTGCAACAAATTAAAAAGATTATGTGTCAAGCCGCTCATAAAGCAAAGGCAACGATTGTAACCGAACATTTCCATCATTTTTCACCGTATGGGGTTAGCGGTGTAGTCATTATTCAAGAATCCCATTTAACGATTCATACGTGGCCGGAGTACGGTTATGCGGCAATAGATGTTTTCACGTGTAACAGTAAATTAGCTCTACAAGACGCTGTTCAATATATTACTGAGCGATTTAATGCAGGGAATGCCACACAACATTACCTGCATCGAGGTAGACCATAAAACTTAAAATGAAACAGGAAAAGAAAGACAAATCGTTTTCTTTTCCTGTTTTTATGTTTTCACTTGATGAGAGTTACCATATGTGTCTTGCAAAATAAGAGCTAGTAGTATTGATAAAAATATTATGTTTACTAAATGAAAAGACTCAACTATTGGCAATAGAACGGAATAATTCAATCAATTAATCAGGACACCAAAAAGGGGCTTACAAGTTGTCATTAGATTTTAGAAAAGGGGAGAACAAAAAAATCACCCATGTCATGACGAGTGATTTTTGAAAATCCATTAAATGTTTAGGGTCATAACAATTTGCTCGCCAATACGTCCTATTCTTCTTTCCCCATTATCGACAAAGCCAACTTTTAAATATAAATTTTGAGCCGGAATATTTTTTTGATTAACGACTAAAACGACTTCATTATATTCTTTAAATTCCCTCTTCATAAATTCAGACAATGCTAGCATCCCTTTTTTGGCGTACCCATTTCCTTGTTGTTTATGATCAATAGATAATGCAGTAAGCAGCATAGCTTTTGGATTATTAGAATACTCTTTTACTCTTTCTGTTGCGTGCAGGACAAAAAATCCTACAGGTACATGATCACTCAAAATAACAATCGGATATTGTCCAACCGTTTCTATAGAAATCTCTTTTGGAAGGGCAGTAAATTGACTTTGTTCTTCTGGAAGGTCAAAGTCATTTAAACTATCCACGTACTCTTCTGAGAAATGTACTAATTCGATGGTGTTCGTTTTTTGCATAAAATTGCCTCCTTTTTTCATTATTCTAATACCGGAACAAACGTTCGTCAAGAGGCTTGATTTATAAATGGTGAATAATGATAAAAATGATGCCGGCTAGAAACAATAAATGAGAGGATGTGATAGAACAATAAGGACGAAAGGGGTCACTAGACGACAGTAATCCTCGGTGTCAATATAGGAGATCACAATTGTTAATCAACAGGCGTGATAATCTTTAGAAGAAATGAAGGATATTTCAAACCCCACAATAAAAATGATTAGGGCACAAAAAATGAATAAAGAAAAAAATAAAAAAATTGTTGTAACGAATCAACAAATTTTTGGATATATAGATGATTGGCTTTCAAAAGACTTGATTCAGAATAGCAAAATTCTCATTAGAAAGGAGGTAAATCGTGGATAAAGAAAATATATATCAAGAATATGGGGATTTTATTTTTAGGTATTTATTAACCCTTACATATGATGGTCAATCTGCTGAAGAATTAACGCAAGAGACGTTCTATCAAGCCATTAAGTCCATTGAAAACTTTCATAATAACGGAAAAGCAAAATTTTCAACGTGGTTATGTTCAATCGCGAAAAACGTGTGGTTACAAGAAATGAATCGCGAAAAAAACAAGCACCAGTTAGTGAACTCACTAAGTGATGAAACTCCTATATTTTATAATTTAGAAGATGAATATTTTAGAAATGAAGACAAAATTAATTTTTATAAAAAAGCTCAACAACTGAGTGAGATAAACCGTGAAATACTTTATCTCAGATTATTAGGTGATTTATCTTTTAAAGAGATTGGCTCCATTTTGGGAAGAACAGAAAACTGGGCAAGAGTAACATTTTATCGTGCAAAACAACAAATCAGAAAAGGTGGGGAAAATAATGAATCATAGCGTTTTTAGAGATTTAATCCCGAGCTACATAGAAAATTTAACAAGCGAAGAGACAAATAAACAAATAGAAAAACATATGGAACAATGTGAGGAGTGCCAACAGTATGTAAAGGAAATGCAGGAAAACCTGTTGGTAGAACGTACCCATGAGCAAAAAAAGGAGGATAAAAATATCGATTATTTTAAAAAGGTGCGATCAAAAAATAGGAAAAAGATTTTCATTATTGTAGGATCACTACTATCCATTTTCCTTATTATATCCATTGGTTGTTTCTTCCTCTTCGCCCACATGTGGATAGCAGATGAAAAGGGCATACAAACAACCGTCCAACAACAAGGTACAACGGTTACATTGTCCTTTCAAACGAAAAATGACAATCGTTATCCTTTATCGATGAAACATAGGGGACAGAAGTATATCTATGAGATCATTATTTATGAAAAGTGGAATGATTTTTCAGAACCAGCCAGGATTTTAAAAGATGGAAGTAATGTCACGTTTACATTTTTAGATGAAAATACATTATTACTGGACAATGGTGAAGAAAAGAAACTGACAGACGAAGACAAAATACTCATTCAATATAAAAATAGTACGGAAGAGATACTATTAAAGGATTTATACGATCCAGAAAATAAAAGAAAATGATATGAACATGAATAAGAAAAGAATAGTTGCTACATTAATTCTAGATTATTCACCGACCAATATAAAATCCCGCAGAAAAGCTTTTTACTGCGGGATTCTCTTTTTCACTTAAAGTATTTTAATTTTTTCATTATACTTGATTCTATGCTTTCCCTCAGCCTAGCTAATTCCAATAGGGAAGAGGATTATTCAATTGTATGTAATCGTCCAAGTCACCATGTACATAACAATAAAGTAACTATAATCGTTAATATTAACGATAAAATAGACATCATTCCCCATTTATCATCACATAAAAATTCAAATAGCCCCAAGTTACAGGAAAAACTTTACCAATTATTTGTAAGAGATTGAGCAGCATATCAACGGGAAACATAATACCTGAAAGCATAACGAACGGAGAAATTTTTAAATTTGAAGTGCTACCTTTATACAGATTTGAGAGATATTGTGTAATGAGAAAAGGGATATTAATATAGATTTAAAGAAGTGCAAAATTTGGGGGAATGAAAAATGATTTTACTTAAATATAAAGTAGAGGAAAACGAGCTAGCAATGTTAAAAGAAGTTTATCAATCGGTAGGATGGATGAAACATGACGAACGCATCATAAAAAAAGTTTTCAATGCAAGTACACACCAAGTTTTCGCAGTAAAAGATCATGAAATTATAGGGTTTGCGAGAGCTCTTTCAGACGGTGTATTCAATGCTGCTATTTATGATGTTGTAGTCCATAAAGATTATCAAGGAAGAGGAATTGCCAGAACTCTTTTAGAGGACATCATTCACCAATTAGAGGATGTTTCTTGTATTCAGCTAATTGCAACGACAGGAAATGAACCTTTTTACGAAAAGATCGGCTTTAAAAAATTGCAAACTGGTATGGCCATATACAAAAATCCGCAACTAGCAGAGGAGTATTTGGAAAAGTAATAATCCTTGTGGTGGAGGACAAAAAAAGCTGTAGCGTACGGTATCGCTACAGCTCAATTTGACTTGCTTAGGTTAGTCAGTAAAACGATTATATCATACAATAGAGCAAACTAAAAATAACAACAGCTATATTTGATGAAGTATTTAAACACAAGGAAAACTTTAAAGAAATCACAGAATTGAGCTTCAGGAAGCCCACTTCTTCAGAGGTGGGAGGAATGAAGTGCATTTTTCTTTTTAGAACATATGTTTATATTGTAAATAATCAAAAAAAGAAAGGAGTGACGGGTAATGACGCTTCTCTTAAGTACATAAGAACCCCACTGCTTTAACTGTGGGAGTAGTCAGAAAAATCCAAACGTGAATTCTGATATGTAAGTATTTAATGAAAAAATTATCATTTGTCCTTGAATCTCCAGTAGCGTCACCTTTTATGATGAATTTAGTTACTCACTTTAAAAGGTAACAATCAAATATGCTATTGGAGGAAAAGCACAATGAAAAAAGAGAGTTTATTAAACAGAGGATTGGCAAGTTTAATGCATCTGTTCTCGCTACTATTAACCTTTATTTTACCTATATTGGTATACTTAGTATCAAGGAATAAGAATAAATATTTTGCTGATCATGCAAAAGAAGGGATGAACCTTCATTTTACTCTCTTCCCAGTTTTTTTGTTATTAACTTTTATGTCTAAAAAATGGAGCGCAGTTTCAAACCTTTCTTTTGCACTTATTATTCTTGAAACAATATTAATTTTAATTGCAGCAATTTATACTTTAAATGGAAAAAAGTTTTCTTATCCCGTTATACGATACTTTAAAGTCAATCATTAAGGAGAGAATAATTTGTCGGAGAAAGGGATTTTTACGATAGGTGAACTTGTGCAAATGTCTGGTGTTAGTATTAGAACACTTCGATATTATGACAGCATAGACCTACTGAAACCAAGTGATTATACAGAGGGTGGGCATAGATTATATACTACAGAGGACCTATCTACTTTACAAAACATTAAGTCATTACAGTTTCTAGGCTTGTCGCTAAAGGAAATTAAAGACATACTGCAAAAAAACACTGTTAAAGGTGAAATTATCTTAAAATTTTTAAACGATCAAAAACAGTTATTTGAAGCAAAAAAACTTGATATTATAAATATATTATCTGATATAAACCATCTTATTGAAACAGTGAAAGATGAGGAAATCATCCATATCGAGATATTTTGTGCTATGCTTCAAAAATTAATGTTTGCTGAAAATACTGAAACATGGTTTAAAGAACACTTTTCAGATATAACTGATGAATTATTTAGTATAAATAAATCCGAAGAAATCGATCTAGATAAAAAATGGACTAAAGTTTTATCAGAAATTAAACATTTAACACTTACAAAAGCTATACCTTCTTCAAAAGAAGCTCAAGAAACAGTTAAAACACTTCTGCAACTTATGAATGAAACCTTGAAAGGAAATTTAGATTTGGTTGAAAAAAAGCTACCATCCACAGAATCATTCAACTTTCCGAATCCTTTTACAGAAAAGGAGCAAATATTTTTAAAAGAAGCGATAAATATATATCAAAATAATTGTTACAACACCCAGGCAACGATAAAGAATTAATATATGAAAATCCGGCAATGAAAAAGCCAGTTGAAAAATTGCTAGTATGAAAATTAAACCCCAATTGTTTCTAACAATTGGGGTTTAATGAAAAGCTTAATTAGTAATTAATTTCATTTTTCTAAAGAAGATTTTGATTGTTTCATCTGTGTTGCTACGAAACAAGTTATTATGACAATTACTGATAAAATCAAAAACTCCTTATGTAAATCCAAAGGCAATGGCTTCTTTAATCCAAGGCAACCGATAAAAATAATAGTCAATAAACATACTATAATATACAAACTAATAAAGTATATGATAGTCTTTAACATTGAACTTTAACTAAATGCCCCTATAAAGCCTCAAACTATACACCACATACTTTGACAATCACAGTTAATATCCTCTCGTACATACCTATAGAAAAAATCAGTAAATCACATAAGAATACGATTCAAGACATATAAATAAAGGTGGCGGAAAAACATAAGTTTAAAATTATAGATGATAATTAAGAAAATCTTCACTTTTTACTAAGAAAAAATGAGCTTCGTTATATATACTTATAAAAAAAGGAAATAAATGAAACCGTTTGAATATTTAAAACGTATTGGTAGTAGGGAAGAATATTGAAGTAGGTGAGGAAATGGCATACACCATTTACATAGTATTAACAAAAACAGGTACATTATTATCAAAAGCTATAGGCATGTATACTGGAAAAGAGATGAATCATGCGTCCATTGCTTTTGATGAGGAACTCTTTGAAATGTATAGCTTTGGACGTAGACAACTAAACAATCCTTTAAGTGGGGGTTTTTTGCGAGAAGACGCAGAAAGAGGGCTATTTGAAACAGCCGATTGTGTCATTTATCGTTGTAAAATATCTCATTTTCAATACTTAGAGATGATGAAAATCGTAGAATATATGCATTGGAATCGTGATCGCTATAAATATAATTTTATTGGGCTCTTTGGCGTGGTGATGCAAAAAGAGGTAAGAAGAGAGCGTGCCTATTTTTGCTCGCAATTTGTGGCGATGCTTTTAAAGGTTGGAGGGCTGAAAGTTTATCAGAACCCAGCATTAATGACACCCCATTGCATTGCACAATTACCTTATTTAGAAAAAGTATATGCTGGGAAGCTTGCAGATTATTTACAAAGTGTCCGTTCACCAGTAATGTTATACGGTTAAGGCGAAATTTTGAATCATTCTAATTATTTTTTATCCTCGCTTTGATAACGCCTCGGCGCATCTAGATATCCGTTGAGGCTTCATATTTAGGCATGTCTTTACAGATTGTCATAGGACTTAGTAACTTTTACTCAATATTCACACAGATTAATGAAAAAAATCTAGTAATATTAGAGGTAATTAAATTAGGTATTATTCTCTTTGGAGTGTGTTATATACTTTATAGTATAATTATAGGTAATATTGGAATACATAGGGGGAGTTGTTGATGAGCGAAGAAATAAATGCATCTGGCTGGGACGCGATTGATCAGGAAGTATTAAAAGTTTACGGAGACCAGGAGCCGAAGCATTATGGAACCGTTATTCCATATTTACTAGGAGGCGAAGATCCGCTTGAAGGAATCAGTGCCTATAAAAGTGAGACACCAGTTCCACACTGGCATTTTGTAACTTATGGATTTTCCGAATTATATGAAAAAGAATCAGAGGATGCTGAATACAGCGGATATGGGTTTGAGTTAACATTTCGTCTTGCTCGAAATGAAGACGAGGAGGAGCCACCAGCGTGGGCGTTAAATTTGCTGCAAAACATGGGAAGATATGTTTTTGACAGTGGCAATGTTTTCAGAGCAGGTGATTATTTGGATGCTAATGGTCCAATCTGCGAAGGCGCTGATACGCTTTTAACAGCACTTGCATATACATTAGATCCAGAGTTGCCTGCGATTGATACACCGAATGGACAAGTGGAATTTATTCAAATGGTAGGGATTACAGGTGATGAGCTTGAGGCGATGCAAACTTGGAATACAATTGGTGTACTAAATGCAGGTCTAGAATATATCCCGAGCTATGTTACTGACTTATCTCGTGCATCTCTTTTACATATTTCATCCATTGCCGAAGCGGTAGAAAAAGGAATGGCGGAAGAAGGCTCAAATACTGGCTATTTATTTGTGGACCAACTAGCTTGGGAGCAGGGGAAAAAGGGATTGTTCAGCAAACAGCCTAATAAGTTAACGTTGGGGGCAAAGCAAGCAGGAATAATCGGTAAACTATTACGCGGGCGGATTTTAAAAGGGAAAAAACTAACCTTAGTTGGTCGAGAAATCCGAGTTGTATTTGAGCCAGGAGAAAAATGTGGGTATAGCGTGGAGGAAGCGGATGCTACCATAACTTTAAATGAAAAGGCAGTTATGGAGCTCAATCAAAACTTGATGCCACAAGAAAAAGAATTTGAATTACCTTCTATACCGGGGCTTTCACTCCTAATTGAAAAAACATATATTAAAGATCAGCAAGGAAACATTGTAGAAACAATCGGATGATAGAATATAATCTCTCGCTAAAACGAACAGTATATCCAAATGATATGAGTTTGGGTTCGTATAAAAGTGGGAGATTTTTTTATTAGTTTGGGATATAACGTGAAAGCTGGAGACATGATTCGAATCCAAGGATGATTACTGTAAGGAGCGTGGACGAGGTACCGATTTTATGTCAATGGCAACCTGAAGAGGTATAGATGGCTATTCACATGAAAAGATGAAATTATTACTTTGGTACCTTTCTGTAAGGGGTGATGTGTTTAAATGAAGAAACAGATGAAAAGAGCATTAAAAATCGTTGATATTGCCAAAGAGCCTTTAGAGAAAATACCATACATTACCGCTGCACCAAAGGGAGCAGGGATTTCTTATGAATGGTTTCCCGTTTACTGGGGAGAGATGCTTGAACTGCCAGAGGAGTTGGATGCGCTAATTATTGCTTCTGATTTACAAGGAATCGCAGGTCATAATCAAGAAAAGATGGCAGAAACCCAGAAGTTACTTGGTGAGGAACTTGCGGAAGTGCTTTCCCTTTTGTTTCAAATCCATTTGTCAGATTTGGACCCTGCCAAGGTGATGGTGTGCTTATGTGGAGACTTGTATACTAATCTAACCAAAAGGGGTGCTAGCGGTAGTCCTTTGCCTGTATGGAGAGCTTTTCAGAGTCATTTTGGATTTATCACAGGCATCGCAGGAAATCACGATCTCTTGAGGAATGAGGAACTAGCGGAATTGAATTCTACCTCAGGTATCCATTTCTTCACGAATGGGGGTACGATCATGCATGCAAATCTTGCAGTAGCAGGAATCGGAGGAATTATCGGTAGGGTGAATAAACCGAATCGGATGGGGGAAGCCGATTATTTGGAAAAACTCAGAAACATTTTAAGGCAAGTTCCCGACATCCTGCTACTTCATGAAAGTCCGGAAATTAGCTCTCAGGGCCTGCCTGGAAATCCGAATATTTGGAAAGAACTACAAAATGCTGCTGAGCTTTTAGTCTGCTGTGGCCATGTTCGTTGGGACAAGCCATTAGCTGAAACAAGTAAAGGACTACAAATTTTAAATGCGGATGGGCGTGCTTTTATTTTCACAGCGACGACGCTAGATTAGAAATGCTTTATAATGTATATGAGATAAGCCATTAGAAAGTGATGAAGGCTTGGCTGTAGTCGATTTTTTAGAGGACTATATCCAAAATAATTTAGAATCAAATCATATAGAGCTGTCTGAGGTTATTACCGCGATGAAACGAGAGGAGTTCTTTGATGAGAGCTTCGATGAAATTGATTTCGTCTTCGATATAAGTGTAATGACGCTTGCAGAGCTCTATGTAATGTATCTTGATACAGGGAAATTATATGACGGTGAAGACGACTTTGAAAAAATACAGTCAATAAATGCGGATGAAGAATCGTTGAAGTTTATTTTAAGATATTTAGCTAATATAAGAGATGAAGTTCCAACTGCTGATGGTATTAGGGTAATCGCTGAATTATGGCGTGAATCAAAATGCTGGATTGAATGAAAATCTAACTTAGAATTTCTATTCAATAGAGTTGAAAAGGAAGTTATCCATTCTCTAAAATGACAAGGGGATTGGATTCCAGTATTTTTATGTATAGAACTACGCGATAGCATATTTATCTCGTCTACAGGGATGCCCCGTATCTCAGCGGCATTAGAGGAGAATGGGCGACATGTGGCCGTTGCCAATGTCTTGATGAATTTGGACAGAACTTATGTTTAACCTTAAAGTTCAACCTTTTCTGCTATAATGAATGACTGTAGAGATAGGGGTGATAAAAATGCATATCGTCACAATTGAAGGCGTACCATATGATTGGTTGAAGCAATTACAGGAAATTCATGCACATGTATTTGATGGAGCAAATCTCCCACTAGAAAAACTAGAAAGTAAAGAAGGACTCATTTGTTTATTAGCAATAGAAAATGAAGATATCATAGGCTTTAAACTAGGCTACATACATCCGGATGGCGTTTTTTATAGTTGGTTAGGTGGTGTCCATGAAAAGAAACGTGGTCAAGGGATTGCCAGTCGATTATTGAGGCGACAGCATGAACATTTACAGGCACTTGGCTTTAAAAAAGTTCGTACATATGGTAGAAATGAGCGAAAAGCAATGCTCATAACAAATCTTAAACACGGATATGATATTGTCTCAACTTTTGTAGATAAAAAAGATCGACATAAAATAGTGTTTGAAAAAACGTTGGAATAGGAGTTTTATTATGAAGGCATACTTAGCAAATGGATTATTTTCTTTAGGAGATCGTTTAGTTAACGAGCAGCTAGCTGCAGCAATTAGAGAGGCAGTACCAGGTATTGAATTATACGTACCACAGGAGAATGATGCGATAAATGATAAGACGGCATATGCTGATAGTTTGGCGATTGCGCAAGCGGATTTAGAGATGCTACAAAATAGCGATGTATTAGTGGCCGTATTAGATGGCGTTGAGATTGATTCAGGTGTAGCAGCAGAAATTGGTGCATTTGCGATGCTGAATCGACCAATCGTAGGTGTATTTACAGATGTTCGCCAACAAGGCCGGGACAATATGATGAAAATAGAGGCACTTGTACGGGACGGAATTGAAAATCAGTTTGTTTATCGTAATTTATTTGTGATTGGCTTGATTAAGCGCACGGGAGTGATTACGACTTCCATTACTGAAGCTGTTAAAGCCGTTGAAAAATATAAAAAATAGGAGGAGTATTGTATGTTACTATCAACAACAGATATTGTAGCGGGAAAAGAAATTGTAGAAACTATAGGTTTAGTAAAAGGTAATTCGGTACAATCGAGAAATATTGGCCGCGATATGATGGCTGGACTTCGTAATATTGTCGGAGGAGAGATGAAGGAGTATGCAGAAATGCTCACTCGCTCTCGAGAACTTGCCACACAAGCTATGGAGGATGAAGCAAGACAACTAGGGGCAAATGCAATTGTTGCGATAAGATTTTCAACATCATCGGTCATGGACGGCACATCAGAAGTATTAGCATATGGAACTGCAGTAAGAGTAAAGGAATAATCTGCAAAAGATTTCGGTCAACAAGATTTTTACTTGGTTAAAAAAATGGTAGATGAAATTCATTAAGGTGTCACTTAAATAAAGTATGACGCTTAGGCAAAGCTAGAGGTTGGTTTCCGTTCCGGCTGGGCGCTTTGTAGCTGCCGCTTTGCTTTCGCTACAGAAAACATTTGTTGTTGCTGTCGCTACGCTTTCGCACAGATAAAACAATTGCTGCCGCTTCGCTTTCGCACAGAGCAAAACTTCCTGGGGGCGTCCGATGAGCCACTTCACTCGCGTTTCTCGCTGCAGGGTCTCATCTGTGACGCTGTGTGATCTGATCCCGAAAGTGAGTAGCCTAGAACGGAAATTAAGCTCATTTTAAGGGCAACTTTATTAGCAGATAAAAAGGACTTCAATTACTCTGTAAGATTAAGTACAAGTAATTGTACATTAAGTATTATTTAATAGTGTTTCACTTATAATGTTACACATTTAATGAAAATGCACATTACTAAATGCAATTTAGTGGTGTGCTTTTTTATTTTGACTATCTTTCTTATTTAAATTTGTTATAAGACTGAACATTTTACAATGACGAAAAAAAAACATTAAAATAAGAATATTCGTTCCTTTTGAGGGGGTTAATAATTGTATTGGTTTGAATATTGTCCTAAACATATCGAAAGTAAGTATGAGCTACTTGTATTTAAAGAAAATCACCCCTTTCTACCTTTAACAGATTACTACCATGACTGTTTCGGAAGAATAGACAAAAGTTCTGCCATATCCTATTTGAATTGTCTACTTCCATTTTTTAAATGGTTAGAGAAAGAAAGCAACTATCAAGGAAAGAAAGTGCAATGGAATGATCCAGAAGAAAAAATACGTGTTGTGGTTGAAGATTATTTGATGTATGAAATGAAGTGTAAGATTCGTGATAAAGACACGTTTCGCTTTGTAAATTTAACTAGTAAAAGTCCTAATACGATAAGTCGTTTTTTATCGGCATTAAAATCTTTTTATAAGGCTATGATTCGTTTGAAACGGTATCCGTATAGTAATCCATTAATAGATGGTCAAACTCTCTTGCACAGCTATAAAGTTGAGATAAAGGGTGTTCGAGATGATAAGCCAAGAATGCCTTCAATTGCAGGTACAGAAGAAGTTATCCCTCATAGAAGATTAACGGATTCCTATTTTAAAATTATCAATGAAGAATGGCAACCACAAATTATTGATGATATAGATCTACCTTATCAAGTATATCAAGCTGGAAAAAAAGCAAGTTGGTCACTTCGTGAAATGGTGATAGCTCGTATGCTATTTGAAACAGGTGCAAGAGCCTCAGAAATTATTGAATTAACAGTTGGTGATTACCGCAAACGTAAAAGTCATCAAGAATTTATTACCTTCAATAAGGGGAGTCATGGTAGAAAAATAAAGTTTATACGTGTTAGCAAAGATACGGTGAAAATATTGTTTCACTACATAGATACTGAAAGAAAACCCTTTGACGAGAATCATTTAAATTTTGAACAATTACCTGATGATGCCCCTATCTTTTTATCAGTAAATGGAACACCTCTTACTTATCACGCTTGGTACTACCACTGGAATCGAGCAATGAAGAGTAATGAACTAAGTTTAAATCCACATAAAGCAAGGCATTGGTTCGTTACTTCTCGATTACGAGAGATTTATAACGTTGCACAAAATGAAACAGAAATTCATCAACGAAAAAACGAGCTGATTAAATATATGAAGTGGAAAAATCCAGATACGATGAATGTGTATGAGCATCATTTTGATGAAACGAAACATCGAGAAGCTCATGAGAATATGTTGGAGCAAATGCAGAAAAATGAAGAGGATTATATTAAACAAAAATCTTTGAAGAAATCAAAACCAAAGCTTGAAGTCATTGAATCATCTATCATCGAAAACTTTGATGAAGATTTAAAAGAATTGTTAGAAGGGTTGGAATAAATTTGGATGAAATAACGCAGTCAAGACCTAAAACAGAATGGTACGATAAAATGCTTGGGCAAATGGATACTCGATTAATGTGTCTACAAAATAATAAAAGTGAATTTTTAATTGATAAATTAGATGAACGGTTGCTTAAATATTTGTATAACAACTGCTTAACTTTCGATTGGAAAAATCAATTGTTGCTTATAGCGTTAATTGGAGAAGTTAGGAATAATGACACACAAACTATATTTACTATAATAAGCATACTTCATCCAAGACTCAAAGACATTTTTAGGGAATGTAACATTACTTCATTTTCAGATTTCGAACCAAATGTCCATGTAGATAAATATTTGAAAGGTGATATTTGTATCAATTCTTCTAACAGTATGAAAAAGGATTTACTAAGTAAATATAATTCTTCTGAATACTATACTAAAAAGTGGATTAGTGAAAACCTTCCTTCAGGTGAACAGCAATATTATAATAAGTTTTTATTACCACCCTTTTCATATGATAGTAGAGAGTTTTCCTTTACTAAATTAGCCATAGAACAAGCCCAAAACACTCGTAAGGATGAAACAGATGCTATTGTGCCACATCTTTCAACAATACGTGCAGAAGCAAATCTACGATGGAATCAAATGAAGAGATTGAGAGATGCGTTTCATCAACAAATAAGGGTGATAGAAACTGATTCAATATCATTACCGATTGAATTTTCTTATGCGGAACCAAAACGTATTGGGGAAGTATTTTATTTTCGTTTATGGGACAAACCTTCCTTTGTACTAAACCATCAAAAGGATTTTTCAGATATTATTATAAAGCAAGCGACACAAAAAAAGTCGACTTATTCTGATGAAAATAATGCTTATTTTCTTGAGTTTATTCGTGCTGAATCAATAGAGAGTGATTCAGCACCTGAAGGTCTTTGGTTTAATGAATTAATTGAGCAGAACGTTTTAGGAAAGTGGGTACAAAACAGACCCATCGAAGAACATGAGAAGATTTTTAATTTCTTATCTTTATGGGGATACGAGTCTGATAACGGGCAAAAACCCTATACGTTTCATTCGAGGCATAAAGGTATACTAACACCTTCAACATTTATCACTTTACACAAGGACAAAGCAGAAGGTTTATTAATAGATGTAGAACCATTTTATGTGGCTTGTACATTTGGTCTATTAGCCATCGACATTTTAACAACAACAGGTGCAAGAAGGAATGAATTACTTCAAATCAGTAATACAAAAGAATGTATTGAGGTAAAGAAAAAGAACAACAAGCTACATTATTCCTATAAAGCTATTCCTAAAGGAAGAGATTCGTTAGAAGAGTTTTATTTAAGTAAACAAACGATGGAACATATTCAAACAGTATCAAGGATGTTAAAAGCACATTATGACGCTGATAAAATTCCAAGTGTCCTTTACAGGGAGGGAAGAAGGCACGTATTCCCCACACCTTTACCTTATTATTTCCAATATGCAGGTAAAGCATTACAAGGAAATGCTTTACACAGTTCCATTCGATTTTTACTTCATGGATTATTATTTGAGAGGCAGAACGGAAAAGCTGTAACTGTGAAAGCACACCTTTTACGTCATGCATTTGCAACAGAAGCTGTTCAGCGTCAAAAAATGCCGATTGATATTGTCGCAAAAATGTTACATCAGAAGGATTTGAATGTAACAGGGTATTATTCAGCTCCCACACCTACACAAATCGCAGAATCAGTAAGTGAATTACATGATGTTATTTCAAGTTATGTAGACATTGATGATGTGTATATAAGAAGTCCACAAGAGTTGCAAAAAGAATTTGATGCCTACGCCGAAAAAGTTGGTGTATTTAATAAAGTGTTGGGTGGTACTTGTGTTACAGATTACATTTGTCCTACTAAAATGCAATGTTTAGGCTGCAAAGCAAAAATACCCGAACCAGACCAAGAGGATGAATTATTAGAAGTCATTCAGTTATCAAAAGATATGGAAAGACGATTTAAACAAATGGGATTAGAGGTCGAAGTTCGAAAAGCGAAAGAGATGGCAAAGCAAGCGAAGATTGAATTGAAAGAGATTGATTTAATTAAGCAATATAGAGAGGAACGTAGCTATGAACCAATCACCAAAAGGAATCCATTTAGATAAACATCAGTGGCTTGATCAAGTACATCAGCAACGTAAGAAGCGTTCTGTTTCTATCGGTAAACAAACCATTGACTTTCTTGTAACTCAAGGAATTCCTGTAACCTATCATAACATTAGCGAGCATTCGAAAGCCTTTGATGATAAAGGAAAGGGCATCCATATGAATACCATTAAGCGTAATGAGGAACTACATGCCTATTATCAACAGTATAGCAGAACCTATAAAGTAAAGAACACGCATAAAAAGTCAGTCATGCCTTCTAAATTTGACGAAACTGCATTAAGAAGGATTTCTTCTGAACGGGATATAAATAACGCTAAGAAAAAATATATGCAGCTTTCTAAAGAGGAGTTAGTGAATCGCTTACTAGCAGTTGAACAATATGTGGCTGAAAATCATCAACGATGGGTCGCAAATCATTTTGAACAGTTCAAATAATTTAAAAAAATATGGGCATTCGTAATAAGTAGTGGACTTGCCCATTCTTTTTCTTACTAAACAATTTGTTCGTTCAATTGTTTAGTATTACTTCATTCGGTATATTTATTTTCGGTAATAGAATAGTGGTAAATTTCAATATCTGAATCAATGAAACCTCTTCGTTTCGCTCCATGCAGTGTTTGATACATATTCTCTCTACCAACAGGGTTGTCCGTATGAATATATATTTTGTTTGCCCGTAACCCTTTTTCACAAATATACTTTACTAAGTCATAACCTGTTGGCAATAGATTACCTTGTAGATCTTCTCCTAAATCATGGTCAAGAGAAAGTATATCTACTTCGTGAGTTTCAAGTAAGTGAATGGCTTCTTGAAACGTTCTTGCCACGACAAAACCACTAGGACAATCTCTTAAATCATCTACATATACATTAATCATATTATTAATTCCTTTCTCCACAATATGTTTCAAATGCGTAGTGAAATTATTTTTAAAAATTAGTTTCCACTACTTGTTACGAATAGCCAAAAATATATAAACATGACTAATAATAAAGGGATATTTACGTGCATTTTCCAATATCTCTTTATTACTCGTTTTACAACCAATGTATTAATTCAACCATTTCATCAACTTCATCAATAAATTTGAGAATAGCAATAATATGACTGCATATTAGCTTGCTTTCATTACTGTTTAGAATTTGATTATCGTGTGCAAAACTTCTATTGTTTCGAACTTGATTATATTCACTTAAAATGTTCGTATATACTTTTAAAATTTGTAATGTCATATTAGAATCAACAATATTACTTGCTTCTAAGTGCTTACGATACTTACCGAATAAGGTGTGTAATCCATCTTCTTTATCATAAGGTAATTTATATTTAGTACATAGTTGTCTGAAAAAACGCGTACAGAATGTATGTAATCTATCTAGTGCAAGTTCTGGTTTATCTTCTTTTAGATTTTTCTTTATTTCATCTGAAAGGATTTGAAGAGAGGCAGAACCAAATACGTCAATTGTTGTAAGTGTATCAATATCACTGTCTAAGCTAAATTCAAGTGTTAAATCTGGTATAAATATAATACCTTTTAAATCATAGCCGACTTCTGATGGAATTAAACTTTGGCAAACATCAAATAAGGTTGACTTAATTTGGGGTTTATCTAATTCTTCAATCGCTGCGGAAGGTAATGCAAATTTTATATTTATACCTTTAGCATCCCAACGACTTCCTCTTGCCCCATCAACATAATAAGATGTACCTAAATCTTCAATAGATAAAGTAGCTGTTCTCAAAACCTCCCATGACATATCTGCATGTTTTCTTTTCAGTTCACTTATCACGACTTGAAAGAATTTCTCCTCACTAACGGGTAAACAGTATGTATAATCACTCATAAAATACACCCCCACTCTTATTATTACTAGTATTTTACAGTATAAATTGATTCTTATCTATTGTAGCTTGTAATAAAGATTGATTATTTATAATAAAGAACGATAATTTGTAATAAAGTTTGATTAAAATCATCCTTCCTCTGTAAATTTCTTAGAGGTTAGATGATTCTTTTTTGGATATTTATGTTAATGTAACTATAAAGATTGTGATGAAATGTACTTAAACTAACGAAGCAGTTTAGTTCAATAAGTAATTTGGTCAATCATGGTAAAGTAATATTAGGTATGGGAGAGATGATAATGGACCAATTAAAAGGGAAAGTTGCGATTGTTACGGGTGTAAGCCGTCTGAAAGGGATAGGAGCCGCTATTTGTAAGGAGTTAGCTGATTCGGGTTATCATATATTTTTTACTTATTGGACGGAATATGATAAAAAAATGCCTTGGAGCATTGAATTAGATGAACCCGTTAAATTAAAAGAAGAATTAATAAAAAAAGGTATTAAGGTATCATTTATGGAGTTGGATTTAACTCAACATGATGCACCTGAACAACTTATAAATAAAGTTTCTGAACAACTTGGTAGTCCTGATATCTTGATTAATAACGCAGCATACTCAACCAACAACGATTTTTCTAATTTAACTGCCGAAGAATTAGATAAACATTACATGGTAAATGTGCGTGCAACGACACTATTAAGTAGTAGATTTGCTCAAAGGTTTGATAAGAAATCAGGTGGAAGAATAGTCAATATTACTTCAGGTCAGTTTCAAGGACCAATGCCTGGCGAATTAGCATATGCAACAACAAAAGGAGCAGTTGATGCTTTAACTATTACGTTGTCGGCTGAACTAGCCCCTTTAGGAATAACGGTTAATGCATTAAATCCAGGTCCAACTGATACAGGTTGGATGACAGAAGAAATAAAAAATGAATTAAAACCGATGTTTCCTTTCGGTAGAATAGGAAAACCGAGAGATGTTGCAAAAACCATTAAATTTCTAGTGAGCGATGAAGCAGATTGGATTACAGGTCAGATTATTCATTCAGAAGGTGGATTTAAAAGGTAATTTAACTAAAAAGGCTTTGGTTTTAGAACCTTTTTGTTGTATTAAATTCCAAGGAAGTTATCAATTTGTGAAACATTGTACTTAAACTCCCATGAAAGAACGTAATCATCTTTCATTTTCTGTGGTGAAGTGCTGATTTTTGCACTGCATGAAGGGCTAACGGGGTGCTTTAATTGAATATTCGCATCCCGAAATAATCAAACTTTTTTATAAAAACCAAACTAGATAAATAAAGAACCAACTGTTTTGATCAAACTTTGTTTCAAAACAGTTGGTTTCTTTCTGTATAAAATCAGCGTTTGCAACTTACTTTTAATCGAACTTTATTAAAAAGCTACATCTATATAAAAATAAAAGCAGAATTAGTCCTTCAACTAATTCTGCAAAAAGCTATTATAATGTGTAACATTCTATTTATCAT
Organism: Lysinibacillus sp. NPDC093216; assembly: GCF_050280325.1. Taxonomy (NCBI): domain Bacteria; kingdom Bacillati; phylum Bacillota; class Bacilli; order Caryophanales; family Bacillaceae; genus Lysinibacillus; species Lysinibacillus sp. NPDC093216. Next base: position 417,284 of record NZ_JBNNVB010000002.1, read on the forward strand.
GTTGTTAAATCTTTAACAGTAGAAAATAACTTGACTTTTAATAAAACTCGGTGATTGAAGTCCTTTTTATCTGCTAATACGGAATTAACTGTAAAAATAAAGTGAATTATAACAAAAGTATAGTATGTCGTGCCAATTATACCAATAAAATAGAAATTACGTAGTTAAAAGGACTAATAGTGTCCAACTCTTTTTGTATAATAGAGAAGTAACTTTGAAGAGAGAGTGGGATATATGGTAGATTCACAACAAAACAAAGGCTATCGCGTCATTTCGATGTTTGACAGACTAATGGATGGTCAAGGAATTAACAAAAAACAAGAAGCATTTACACATAATGTTGGTGAAAAAACCATACAACGGGATTTGAATGAAATTCGAGCGTATCTGGAAAAAGCTAAATTGGGTTGCCATTTAGAATATGTGCGGACAGAAAATGTGTACAGGCTGACAAATAAAGGGGAAAGTATTTTATCGAAGGAGCAAGTTTTAGCGATTGTTAAAATTCTCATCGAATCAAGAGCACTGCTAAAATCAGAAATGAGCGCTATTATAGATAAGCTGATTTCGATTGTTGCGGCTGATAAGCAGGAGTTTATTCACAATATTATTTTAAACGAAAAACATTTGTACGTAGATTTAAATCATAAAAAGTCTCTATTGCCTTTAATTTGGGTTCTATCAGAGGCGGTTCAAAAAAAGAAAATCATTAAAATTGATTATTTACGTGAAGGCGAAATAATTCCTACAGAAAAGATTTTAAAACCACTCGCGGTCATTTTCTCAGAATACTACTTTTATTTAATTGCTTATGATAATAAGCACGAAAAGGATTTGCCCATTGTGTATAGAGTCGACCGAATTCAACATTTTCATGAGCTTGATAAAAAATTCCAAATACCATATGCCGAACGTTTTCAAGAAGGGGAATTTCGCAAACGTATTCAGTTTATGCATGCTGGCGAGCTAATGCGTATGAAGTTTATCTTTAAAGGAACATCCCCGCAAGCTGTGTTAGATCGCTTACCAACAGCAAAAATATTATCCAAAAAAGATGGGCAATATTTATTTGAAGCAGAAGTTTTTGGACATGGTATTAAAATGTGGCTGCTGAGCCAAGGGGCAAACATTGAAGTGCTAGAGCCAATTGAGCTTAGAGAAGAGATGATTGAAACGATTCAATCAATGCAGCAAAATTATCGCTACATATAAAAAATAAGATAAAAATCCGCGTAGATTCTAATCTAGGCGGATTTTTATCTTATAAGAATGTAATTTCATAAAAAAGATCACCTTATTAATTCTGAAAATTTGCACATAGGTATTCTTTTCCACGCTATAATTGAGCATATACTGAATGGATAAAGGGTGGCAATAAAATGACATATAATCATGAAGAAAAAGATATATTGTATCCAGATGGTACATTAATGTATCGTGGCGGTGTGAAGAAAAATGACTTTGGTCATGACATTTATGATGGAAAAGGTACGTTATTTGACCAAGAAGGGGAGCTGTTATTCGAAGGAGAATTCGTCAATCATATGAAGCAAGGTAATGGCATCATGTATTTAAAAGGTCAAATGATTTATCAGGGCGAATTTATTCAAAATAAAAAACAAGGTAATGGAATTTTATATAAGGATGGTCAGGTATATTATGAGGGGCATTTTCGTAATGATTTAATGGAAGGTTACGGGATTTTGTATTATGAGGAAGATGCTATTGCTCCATTTAAAGAGCTTCGTACACAGTATTCGCATTTAAACCAGCCGCAATATGAGGGTGATTTTGTCCATGGCATGAAGAAAGGCAAGGGAAAACAATACTATCCAAGTGGTTTTTTACAATATGAAGGTGATTTTATCTGGAATCATATGCAAGGTGCTGGAAAGCTATACTTCGCACCAGAATCGCCAAGTACTAAGGAGCTTTCAAATGGTGTAATATCCCTTCAATATGAAGGCTATTTCTTTGAGGATATGAAGCATGGAAAAGGTAAGAACTATTCTAGTCAAGGTGTGCTAGTATCGGAGGGACAATTTAAAGAGGATGCTATGACGGGACATGGTACTCTTTATTATACTAATGGACAGGCTTCCTATATCGGAGACCTTGTAAATGGAGAAAAGCACGGTCGAGGAGATTATTTTAATGAAGAGGGAAAAATAATTTATAGCGGTGAATTTATTAACGGTGAACGTTTGCGAATAACACCAGAAATAGAGCAAGAAATTGAAAAATTACAGAAGCAGCTGGATGGACTTGTAGGACTTCCAAATGCCAAGAAGGAATTACATAATCTAATTAATTTCATTAAAATTCAAAGCTTGCGTGTCGACCATGGTTTAACAAGCTTCCCAATCACCTATCATCTAGTGTTCTCTGGAAATCCAGGTACAGGAAAAACAACAGTGGCACGTATCATAGGCCAAATATATAAACATCTTGGTGTACTCTCAAGCGGGCATTTTGTGGAAACAGATCGTGCAGGCTTAGTAGCAGGATATGTTGGTCAGACGGCTTTGAAGGTCCAGGAAGTTGTGAATAAAGCAAAGGGCGGCGTGCTTTTTATAGATGAAGCCTACTCACTAATTAATGATAAACAGGACGCTTTTGGTAAAGAAGCGATTGATAGTCTATTAAAGTCGATGGAGGATTTACGCGATGATTTAGTTGTGATCGTTGCTGGCTATACAGAGCTCATGGAGGAATTTCTTCTTGCCAATCCAGGCTTTAAATCACGCTTCAATCATTTTGTGCAGTTTGATAATTTTAGCACGGATGAGCTTTATGATATTTTTGCCATGCTATGTAAAAATAATGATTACCAGTATGGTGACGTATTTGCACACCATATGAAGGAGCAATTGCACCAAATTCCAGCCGAATCAATTCCAAACTTTTCGAACGGTCGGTATATTCGAAACTTATTTGAAAAGCTTGTGACTATTCAGTCAAACCGTCTAATTCAACAGAAAGAAATTACGAGAGAAGAATTAATGGAGTTTACAGAGAAAGATATTTTACTAGGTATAGCGGAAAATCTATTCGATAATACATTTTAACTTCTTTCAGCCAATGTCTTTAGTAGCGAAAGCAAAGCGTCAGCTACAAATGTTCGTTGAGACAGAGGAACTCAGTCTAGAAACAAGTTGCTGACGCTGCGTTAACACTACGCTTTCGCGCAAAAAACATCTGCTGCTGACGCTTCGCTTTCGCGCAAAAAACATCTGTTGGCTCGGATGTCACGCAATTATGCCTCGGCATAATTGATAAGTTGTCATTGAGGTCAAGGGATTAATAAAACTTGGCCTCAGCTGTAGACAAAAAATATGATCAATAGACAAAGTTGATTTTCACTCTTAGTCACCATTTTCCGCTAATATCAACGGTTCCTCGTTGCTGCCTATAAGCGATCTTTTCGATATAAAATGAAAAAAGGAGAGAAAGATGAAAAAACTTTTAGCTATTATATTAGTATGTGCATGTATTTTACCGAGGGTAATGACTATAAATATTACGATTGACAATAACATTAAAGTCCATAAAAATAAATAGATTAAACAATTTACAAAAAATGAAATTAGTAGTAATCTAAAACAAAAACATACGCTACCGTATTTTTCTGGAGAGATGACATGCAATTAACGAGGGAAGATTGGATAAAAGCAGGCTTACAACAATTAGCTGATGAAGGAATACATAAAGTTCGTATCGAAGCACTTGCTCGATTACTAAAAATAAGTAAAGGGAGCTTTTATCACTATTTTCGTGACCATCAAGAGCTGTTAGATTCTATGGTCGACTATTGGGAAATACATGCAACAAAGCTGATTGTTCAAAGTATGGAGCAACAGGGGGCTTCCTTAGAACAGCTATTAAAAATTAGTTTTAATCGAGATAAAAAAATGGAAATTGGTATTTATACTTGGGCAAAATATGATCCTGTTGTTGCAGCACGCTTAGTGGATATTGAAGAACAAAGAATTTCGAAATTGTATCAAAAAAAAGGCATAAACAATGCTGAATCGATAGATAGAGCGAGACTTGCCTATTTAACGTATGTAGGATGGATGACAAGGTTTGAAGAAAATCCTAATTTTGATCTTGATAAAATGGTTGAGCTTTTAATACACGATTATAAATGTCCCTAATATGGTTATAGAACCTGAAGGGACAAAATTATTACCATAACATACGGTAGTGTATGTTTTAGGATTGCGATAATTGGAGGTAACTATATGAAATCAATTTTACCATTAGTAGCTGCGGGATTACTGTGGTTTATCAGTTTTTTGCATATATATTGGGCATTTGGAGGTCGATGGGGTTCTGCAGCTGTTCTCCCTGTAAAAGAGGGGGAGCATAAACCTGTTTTTACTCCAAGAAAATGGGGAACATTATTCGTAGCCATTCTTATTCTATTTGCTAGTATCATTATCGTTGTTCAAGGTGATTATTTGCAGAGCTTTCAAGCAAATAGTCCATCTAAAATCGGAAGTATTGTCTGTGCTATAGTTTTCACTATTCGGGCGATTGGTGATTTTAATTATGTTGGAATTTTTAAAAAAATAAAACATTCACAGTTTGCTAAATATGATACTTGGATCTACAGTCCATTATGTTTGTTCTTTGGATTTGTCTATATCATTCTATTGTTTTAAAATGAGTGACAGCGGGGGAGAAATTATAGGGGGAAACAATATTGAATCAAACGATTTACTTACTTCGTCATGGTGAAACGGAATTTAATACACAAGGACGATATCAAGGAGAGCTCGATTCTCCATTAACAGAAGTGGGTGTACATCAAGTACAACAAAATGCACAAATGCTGAAAAGTTTAATTGGAAATCCTAATGAATGGAAAATTTTTTCGAGCCCATTAGGCAGAGCCATGCAGAGCACGGAAATAATTTGTGAAACAATTGGATATGACTTGAAGAATGTTGAAAAAGATGATCGTTTAACTGAGGTTGCAGTGGGACAATGGGCTGGACTAACAATGAAAGAAATCGAAAATTCTTGGCCAAATCTTCTTCAAAATACAGACGTGTATAATTGGTATTTTAATGCGCCTAATGGAGAAGCTTATGACTCAGTAGTGAACAGACTAAGTGCTTGGCTAGAAGACATTCAACATATACCGAAAGTGATTGCTATTTCACATGGTTTAACAGGTCGTATTTTACGAGGAGTATATGCGGATTTAAAAAAGGATGATGCACTGAAGTTAGAAGTATCTCAGGATGTATTTTTTAAATTAGCGAATAAAGATATAACGAGAATTTGTTCGGATTTCGATGATTTTTATTAATAAAAAATCAGCTTTAAGAATTTCTTCATAAATTTCCTACAGGAATATTCATAAATGCCTCCTATTATAATGTGTGGGGGGCGTTTTTTTATGAAAAAATTTGTCTTATTTTGTTTTATATGTGCGGTTGCATTCTTTTTTTATTATACGAACAACACAATAACGGAACAAACGCCAATAGAGTTACCTTCGTTGCATAGTAAAAATGCTTTGTTGCTGAATGAAAAAGGAGATGTATTATTCGAAAAAAATGCAGATGACATTATTTATCCTGCATCATTAACGAAAATTATGACAGCGATTGTTGCTATTGAAATGAGTACGGATCTGCAGAAGCAAACAATCGTTACACCACAAACGATTTCTAAATTTACTGTTCAAAATGCTTCCATGGCGGGCTTTAAGGCAGGAGATTTTGTAACGATAGAAGATTTATTATATGGCACACTGCTTGCCTCTGGGGCGGATGCTACAGGAACACTTGCGGATGCGATGGCAGGTAGTGAAGAAGCATTTGTGACATTAATGAATAATAAAGCGCATGAATTAGGGATGAATGATACCCATTTTGTCAATGCCAGTGGATTACATGATCCCGCCCATGTCTCCAGTGTCCGTGATATAAGTAAGCTATTTCATTATGCCATTAAAAATCCTACCTTTTATCAAATTTTGACTTCGAAAAGTTATATGACTCATGTCCCAAATGAATTAACGATAACAAGCTCACTATTAGCTAAAATACCAGGTGGGGAAGGTACAATATTGGGCGGGAAAACGGGCTATACACCTGAAGCGGGTCTTTGCTTAGCCTCGATTATCGAAAAAGATGGTAAACAATATATTTTCGTGACGACGAATGCGAATGGGCAGGCTTGGACACCACCATTCCATATTGAAGATGCTCTTACAGCGTACGGTGCGCTGTAAGAGGAAAAAATATGAAAAAAATAATAACTTTTTTATCGTTTCAATCGTCATATCTATAGGGTGCACTGCACAAGTACCTGAAAAAGGCGTCTTGGGGCCTTTGACAAATGAAAGTTGGCAAAATAGCTAAAACAGTATTCATGCTTGGGAATACAATCGATCATTTTCATTTAAGAGGGGAGGTACTACATGCCAATTGTTTTCATCATCTATTGCCAGCGCTACCACGGGGGATTTTTGATGAAGAAAAGGAGGAAATTATTTTAGAAAATTATCAGTAAACAAATTGATAACCGTTCATCCTAAAAAATGTGTAATTCAGAAATTATAAATCAGAAAAACTAGTTGATTCCTACTATTTCCTGGGATAATTTATTATTCTATAATTAAAGTCGAATCCTATACTTTTATGGAAAAAACATATGAGAAAAGACATCTGTGATGAAAAGGGCGGTGACGAACGATGAAAAAACTTTTACCCTATGCTATTATTTTGACTTTTTTAATCAGTTTTGTGTTTGTGGGTAATACTTCTGCAAATGCTGAGGGTACACCAGTTATTCAATCAGTAGCTAATGACACAACAGTTTATGTAGAACCTTCCGTAGAAAGTGCCGTAATCGGTCAAATAGTGAAGGGTAGTTATGTAACAGCTACACCAGTAAGTGAGGGATGGACTCGAATTAAAGCGCAACAGCTAGAGGGATATGTAGAAACGGCAGCATTAGTAAGCCTTACATCCGAAAAATATGTAGTGACGAAAAAAGATGGAACAACATTATTTACATACCCTAGTCCAAGTGCACAAAAAGCCGGACAGATTTACGAAAATAGTATGGTCTTTGTATATGGATCGGCACCTGGAGGTTGGTCATTTGTCCAACATGGTCATCAAACAGGTTATGTAGCAACAAATTCTTTAAAGAAACCTGTTGCGACAAAAAAACGAGTAAATGCTACTAATGGCGCTGTGCTTCGTTTAACTGCTAGCCCAAGTGGCGAGGTTCTCGGTACAATTGCCAATAAAACAGTCGTTCAGCAATATACAACGCTAGCAGGCTGGGCCTATGTAGAAGCAGGTGAACAAAAGGGCTATGTGAAAGCTTCAGAGCTAGCAAATATCCAAATAACTGATAACAAAGTATACAATAAAGGTGTACCAGTAGCGAAAGGGGCAAATAAGCGTGTGGCTTTAACATTTGATGATGGGCCAGATGCAAAAGTTACCCCACAAGTTTTAGCGATTTTAAAGAAATATGATGCAAAGGCTACATTTTTTATGGTTGGGCAAAATGTCTCTAAAAATTCAGCAGTCGTAAAGCAAATTTATGAGGCTGGCCATGAAATAGGCAATCATACATGGGACCATGCAAAGTTAACAGCCTTATCGACAGCGAATGTTAAACAAGAGGTTGATCGAACTAACAATGCAATTAATGCAGCGATTGGTCAGTATCCAACGGTTTTCCGTCCACCATATGGTGCAACGAATGATAAAGTTCGTTCTGTCATGACGATGCCTTCTATTCTATGGTCAATCGATACACTAGATTGGAAGCATCGCAATGCTGATAAAATATTAACGTATGTGAAAGCATCGGTGAAAGATGGCAGCATTATTTTAATGCATGATATTCATCAAACGACAGCAAATGGTTTGGAGAACGTAATTCTTTACTTGCAAAAACAAGGCTACGAATTTGTAACTGTTAGTGAAATATTACAATAATCAATAAGTCAAAAAATAAGCCGTGCAATTGTCATTATTAGACAGTTGCACGGCTCATTATTATTTAAATAGATTGATCGTCGTTATAATAATGGGAATACCGAAAACATCGATTAAAAACGCTCCTACAATGGGTACTACAAGAAATGCTTTTTTAGATGGACCGAAGCGTTGGACAACTGCTGACATATTGGCCATTGCATTTGGCGTTGCCCCTAAACCGTGACCAGCAAAACCGGCAACCATAACCGCCGCATCGTAATTCTTTCCAAGAATCTTAAACAATACAAAGATACTAAATAAGACAATGAAGAATACTTGGGCGAAAACAATGATGAATAGTGGTAGTGCTAAATCAGCAATTTCCCATAATTTAATACTCATGAGCGCCATTGAAAGGAAAACACCTAAAGTCACATCGCCGATTAAAGAAATGCTCTTCATGTTAATCGCTTCAGGTTTTATTTTATCCATAATATTGCGCACTAGTACAGCTACAAACATTGAACCAACATAGCCAGGTAGTACGAAACCTGTAGCTTCTGAGAATAATGTTCCAACATATGTACCTACAGCCATACAGAACGTAATTAATAATACTTGTGTAAAGAATGAATCGGATGTAATTTGTTCATGTTTATTTTCAAAATCAATTTCTTCCGTTTCTTGTTCATTTGGCGTTAAATTATATTTACCAACTAAGTACTTTACAATCGGACCACCGATTAAGCCACCAGCCACTAAACCACATGTAGCTGCAGCCGCACCGATTGTCATGGCTGATGAAATACCTAAGTCTTCTAATGTTTGTCCAAATGCTGCAGCGGCACCATGGCCACCTTCCATAGAAACAGCACCAGCCATCATACCGATTAATGGATGAATCCCCATTAGCGATGCAAGAGATACACCAATAACATTTTGCATTAATGCTAGGAAACCACAAGCCAACCAATAAATAATTAATAGTTTTCCACCAAGCTTCACAAGTTTAAAGCTTGCTCCTAAACCAATTGTTGTGAAGAAAGTAATCATAAATAAGCTTTGTAATGACGTATCAAGCGAAATTTCTAATACGCCTGTTGTTTTTAGAATAGTGGTCAATGCGGCGAATAGTAAGCCACCAACAACAGGTGCTGGTATACAAAAACGCTTTAAAAAACCGATTTTATTGATGAGCCAGCCGCCCAATGCGAATAGTGCAACTGCTAGAAATACTGTTGTAATTTGATTAATTTCGATCATGAACCTTATCTCCTAAGTAAGTGATTTAGTGCTTCGTAAACAAAATAAGCACCTAGTTTAACTGTGCGCCCATTCTCATCCAGAGAAGGATTTACCTCACAAATATCAAAAGAATGTGTATTTGGATGTGAAGTGACTTGTTGAAGTATCGTGCGTACAGTTTTTGGATCTAGTCCAAATGGTGATGGAGCACTAACACCCGGTGCAAAAGCAGCATTTAGTACATCCATACAGAGCGTTAAGAGAATATAATCATGATTATCCATATATTGCTGAAGATCATGCATGATTTGTGCTTTATTTTCTGGCGTCATATTTTCTTCTAACACATAGTTCACATGCAACTCATCGGCTTTATCAAATAGTTCTTTTGTATTGCCGAAAGGTTGTATGCCTAAAACAAAGTAATCGGCATGTGGATCCTGCTCTAAAATCTGACGGAACATTGTGCCAGACGATGGTTGCTCATCGTATGGTCGTAAATCGAAATGAGCATCTATATTGACGATCCCGATTTTCGCATCTTTAGGTAACGCTGCACGAACGCCTAAATAATGTCCGTATAATGTTTCATGTCCACCGCCAAGCACGACACATTGTATTTTTTTATTTAGCAATGTTTTGACAATTTCACCGAGCTCATGCTGTGCCTCTTCTAAAGCGTGATTAAGACAAAGAACGTTACCAACATCTATAATTTGCTGTTCATCATTAAATGTCCAAGGTAAGCTAGATAATGATTCACGTAGAGCATTTGGTGCACTTGCTGCCCCTACACGTCCCTGATTACGACGTACACCTTCATCACATATAAAGCCCACAATACCGGCATGCTGATTATCTGAAGCGCTTACATCATTAATAGGAATTCTTTTCACTTTTTGATGTAAACGGAAACTACTCGTATTAGTAGTTGAATCTATACGGCCTTTCCACTGTTTTTGATCTGTCATTGTATACATATCTTCATCAACCCCATTTCCAATATTATTCTAGTGAAAATATTGTTATGAATAAATTATATATTCACATAATTATTATTTCTAATATATAATTAATATTAATCTATAGCTTAAAACTATAAATGAGGAGGATGTTGTTGTGGATTTTAAACAATTACAATATTTTTTAGCAGTTGTGGAGCAAATGAATTTCTCGAAGGCAGCTGAAAAACTGCATATTTCTCAGCCTTCTCTAAGTAATGCTATTAAAAAATTAGAGCAAGAAATTGGCTCACCTTTACTTGAAAGGAATACAAGAAATCTTCAATTAACAGAAGCAGGCGAGCTTTTATATGAACGAGCAAACGTTATATTGAAAAACATGGAAGTTTTAAAAATAGAAATGGATGAGGTAATTGTACGTGGCACAAGTGAAATAACGATAGGCGTGATGGAATCGATTAAGCATTGGCTCCCAAAAGTCATTACAGAGTATAAAAAAGAATATCCAGAAATGATGATTCATCTAGTAGATATTTTAGGGAGTAAGCGTGTTGAAAAATCGCTTAAAAGCTATAAAACACATTTAATTATTACAAATCAAATAATGGATGATGAAGAGCTCGAAGTTCACTGCTTATATGAAGAGCGACTTGTAGCCGTTTTACCATTAAATCACCCATTAGCGAAGAAAGAGAAGCTGACGATCGCAGATTTAAGTGAAGAGCCTTTTATTATTAGTACAGAAGGCTTTCAAACGAGACATGACATTTTAGATGCATTTGAAAAGGCTGGAAAAAACATTAATATCCAATTTGAAATTGAACGCTTTGAGACGGCTGTATCTCTCGTTCGTGAAAATTTAGGGATTACCATTTTACCAGAAAACTATTTAAAAGGTCCTACAGCTAAAACTATTGTACAAAAGGAAGTAGATTGCCCCAATTTACGGCGAAATGTTTATGTAGTGTATTTAAAAAATCGCCATTTACCTTTGGCTATTCGTGAATTGCTTACTGATATTATGAAGAAAGGCAAAACACTTTAGACTATAGAAAGCTTAAACGACAACTGTTGAAAAAAAGCAATCATATTCTTGGAGTATGTTAAAGATTTGGCTGTCCAAGTTTTCTACGTAAATTATCAATATACAAGAGAGGGGACAATATGAGAAAAATAGTAATTGGTATTTTAATAGTTTGTTTATACTGTTTTCCTTTTGTTTATTTTTCGATGTACCAAGATTTTACTAACCGATCAATGCTCGGCTATTTAATGATGATTGTAATGACTTCACTTTTTGCTTTTTGGGGGAATTTTCTATGTAATTCAATTCCTTTTATTATCGGTAATATTGTATCGGCAGTTAGTTCCTTTTACTTTATCGGTAGGATGGAGGACACGTTAGGGATAGGATGGGATGGTGGTTATTTTAAACCCTTATCGCCTTCTCAACTAGTAGTAATTGTGAGTGTCTTAAATTTAATACCTCAGTTTTTCGCTATGAAGTTAGCTAAGGGACACAAAAATAAAGTTAAAGATTAAATTAATTGAGATGAGTGACTTCTTTGAAATAGAAGTTACTCTTTTTTTATGTTTCTTTACGTAATTTACCAATTTTAATGAATGGTTTATCACTCAAAATTGTAGATGATGTTTGTTAAAACGTATACCATTTATAAAAGTTGATTGGAGTGGAGACTGGGCGACTCCTCGGGGATTAGCGTCACAGATGAGACCCTGCAGCGAAGCGAAGCGGCTCATCGGACGCCCCCAGGAAGCTCTGCTCTGTGCGAAAGCGAAGCAACAGCAATTGTTTTATCTGTGCGAAAGCGTAGCGACAGCAACAACAAATGTTTTCTGTAGCGAAAGCAAAGCGGCAGCTACAAAGCGCCCAGCCGGAACGGAAATCAACCACACGTTATGTAAGACGCTATTCTGATTTGAAGATACATATTATGGCAAAATAGTGTTTTGACTTGTATTTTTTTATCGTAATGAGATTTTCTATACGCTGAAAACACTGTCTTGAGTATGAATTTTCTCTATAATTCAAATTTTTGTTTAATAGACATTGATTTACAAGAAATATAGCGGTAACATTTAATGTAAGAATAAAAATGAATATTCATTCATTTATCATTTTGATGTTCAAATAAAGGGGGGCTTTTTTATGAATTTTTCTTATAGTGAAAAAGTAGTAAAACTACAAGAGAAGCTGACAAATTTTATGGAGCAATACATTTATCCAAATGAGGCAGTGTTTGCTGCACAGGTAGAAGCAATGGAAGATCGTTGGGGAGCGATCCCACCAATTATGGAGGAATTAAAGCGCAAGGCAAAAGAAGCGGGCCTATGGAATTTATTTTTGCCAGAAAGCGAATATGGTGCAGGTTTGACGAATTTAGAATATGCACCTTTATGTGAAATTATGGGACGCTCTTTACTTGCTCCTGAAGTGTTTAATTGCAATGCGCCAGATACAGGAAATATGGAGGTTCTTGTGCGTTACGGCTCAGAACAGCAGAAGAAGCAGTGGCTAGAACCGTTATTACGTGGAGAAATACGTTCCTGCTTTGCAATGACTGAGCCTGCAGTTGCGTCTAGTGATGCAACAAACATCGAGGCAAGTATTGAACGGGATGGCGATTATTATATTTTAAATGGACATAAGTGGTGGACGACAGGAGCCGGTGATCCTCGTTGTAAAATCGCTATTTTTATGGGGAAACATAAGGATTCTACAGCACCGATCCATGAGCAACAGTCGATGATTTTAGTGCCGATGGATACACCAGGAGTGAAAATAGAGCGTATGCTTACAGCATTTGGCTATGATCACGCACCAGAAGGACACGGTGAGGTGACGTTTACTAATGTTCGAGTACCAGTTGAAAATATTTTGTGGGGAGAAGGAAAAGGCTTCGCGATTGCGCAAGGTCGTTTAGGGCCGGGTCGTATCCATCATTGTATGCGCCTTATTGGAGCTGCTGAACGTGCATTAGAGGAAATGTGCGTGCGTGTTCAGGAGCGACATGCTTTCCATCGACCACTCGCAGACCAAGGTGTGATGCGTGAGCGTATTGCGGAGTCCCGTATCGATATTGAGCAGGCAAGACTCTTAACGCTAAAGGCAGCGTACATGATGGACACAGTAGGAAATAAAGAAGCGAAGGCAGAAATTGCGATGATTAAAGTAGTGGCGCCAAATATGGCATTGCGAGTTATTGACCGAGCAATTCAAGCATTCGGTGCTGCTGGGGTAGGACCTGATACGACGCTTGCGGCACAGTGGGCAAATTCCCGAACATTACGTTTAGCGGATGGACCGGATGAAGTGCATCGTAACACGGTTGCCAAGCTGGAGCTGAAAAAGCATGCTAAAAAACAAGAGGAGCTGGTGAAATGACGGTACTAGACTTATTTAGCTTAAAGGGGAAAACTGCCATCGTAACAGGGGGAGGACGCGGTCTTGGAGCTCAAATTGCACAAGGCTTTGCTGAAGCAGGCGCTAACATTGTACTGTGCTCAAGAAAGGTCGAGGCATGCGAAGAGGTAGCCGCAGAATTAGCTGAATTAGGTGTACAAACATTAGCTCTTGCCTGTGATGTGACAAAGCCAGAGGATATAGCGAACGTAGTGTCAAAAACGCTTGAATCATTCGGCCAAATTGATATTTTAGTCAATAACAGTGGTGCGTCTTGGGGTACTCCAGCTGTTGAAATGCCGTATGAGGCTTGGCAAAAAGTCTTCGATGTTAACGTCAATGGCACATTTTTAATGAGCCAAGCTGTTGGCAAAATAATGCTAGAACAAAAGAGCGGAAAAATTATTAATATCGCCTCGGTTGCAGGGCTAGGTGGTACATTACCTGATTTCATGGATACAATTGGCTATAACGCAAGTAAAGGTGCAGTCATCACACTAACAAAAGACTTAGCCGTAAAATGGGGACCATATGGCGTCAATGTAAATGCGATTGCCCCAGGATTTTTCCCAACCAAAATGTCAAAAGTCTTAATTGAGCGTGGACAAGATTATTTAATGGGAGTGACGCCGTTAAAACGTTTAGGAACTGAAAATGACCTAAAAGGCGTTGCATTATTTTTGGCCGCGGCTGCCTCAGATTATATAACGGGGGATGTCATAGTTGTTGATGGCGGCATGAGCTCGATCATATAAGGGAGGGGTACAATGGATACGATACAAGTAAGGGCAAGTGAACGTATTGATGAAGTGAAATTACATTCATTTTTAAAGAGTCAATTTCCGGAGTTACCAGAGGGGAAGCTAGAAATTTCACAGTTTAGTGCTGGACATTCAAATTTGACTTATTGCCTAAAAGTAGGCGAATTTGAAGTTGTTCTTCGTCGACCTCCACATGGACCAGTTGCTAAAAAAGCGCATGACATGAAACGAGAGTTTACGATTTTATCAGCATTACATCCATTTTTAGCTGCTGTACCAAAACCTTATGTATACGTTGAAGATCGAGAGATTATCGGTAGTGATTTCTTTTTAATGGAACGTAAAAAGGGTATCGTACTTGATACTCATTTTCCACCTGGAACCGAAAATACAGAGGATTTAGGACGGCTCATTTCAGAAAAGATGGTTGATTCACTTGTTGCTCTTCATGCAATACCCTATAAGGAAACGAAGCTACAGGATATGGTGAAGCCAGACGGATTTATGGAACGACAAGTACATGGCTGGATTGAGCGCTATGATAAAGCGAAAACGGCAGAGCATGCTGAAGTAGCGGTATTGACAAAGTGGTTAAAGGATCATGTACCTTCTAATCATGAAGCAACCATTATTCATTATGACTACAAGCTTAATAACGCAATGTTTACAAGCGATTACTCTGAGATGATTGGTCTTTTTGATTTGGAGATGACAACTGTGGGGGACCCATTAGCAGATTTAGGCGTGGCCATGAGCTACTGGATGCATGCAGATGACCCAAAAATGTTACTATACGCATTTGGTGAACCACCAATAACGACTTTACCAGGGTTTTATACACGTCAGGAATTCATAAACCGATATGCAGAGAAAAGCGGGCGTGATGTTTCAGCCATCGATTATTATATTACATTTGCCTACTTTAAATTAGCAGTAATATGTCAGCAAATCTATTATCGATATGTGAATGGTCAAACAAAAGACGATCGTTTTGCACAAATGGACAAAATGGTAGCTGCACTAATTCATCAGGCTTCCAAGGCATTATAAACTATGGTATAAATGACGGTTGCTTGTAAAGCAGCCGTTATTTCACGTTATTAAATACTTTTCTGTCAATGAAATTAAGTGTCAAATTTATATAAGGTAAATTAATACTTTTTTTCTGTAAAAAATGTGCATGCATGGGTTAGGAGCATGCAGCTCATTCGAACGTGGAAAGTACTTTTACAACTGGTTGTTTTTTTGAACATGGATATTTATTTCCATGGATTTGATTGACATAAAAAGTGTATTAAGCATATAATACATTACGAAGAGTGTATTGTGTGCTTAATACACTTTTACATTTTTTTGAGAATGGTGTATTAAGTTGTTAATACACCGAGGCCGATTAGCGGGTAATGGCTAAATAATAAATCGGGTAGTTCTTTAAAAGTACTTAGCGCACAAATATGTTCAATCTGTATTAAGTGCTTAATACACGAAAAATATAATTCTCTGGGAGTTGAGTTAATTGACTGTAAAGTTTAATAATCGGGATCCAGTTTATGTCCAGGTTATCCGACATTTTAAAGAGCAAATCGCCCAGGGTTATTTTGAACCTGGTCAGGAGATTCCATCAAGAAGAGAACTAGCCAACCAGCTGAAGATTAACCCAAATACTGCACAACGAGCTTATAAGGAAATGGAGGAACAAGGATTGATTTTTACTGAGGGAAATATGCCTAGCTGCATTACTAAAGATGAAGCGGTCCTTAAAAGCGTCCGTGAGGAATTGATTATTGAAGCGGTTGACTTATTTTTAGGTTCTATTAAATCCATCAATGTACCGTTATCCGAAGTGCTGGAACTAGTTAAGAAAAAGCATGATGCCGAAAGTGGAGAAGCGGAGGAATCGAAATGATCGAAGTAAAAAATGTCATGAAAAAATACGGCAGGAAACAGGTATTAAAAGGACTTTCTTTTACTGCTGAAAAAGGAGAAATTACTTGTTTAATCGGTATAAACGGCGTAGGAAAGACGACAATCATGAAAGCTATTATGGCGCTCACTCCTATTAATAGCGGTGAAATTTTGATTGATGGAGAAAAAATCCGGAAAGAAAGCTTTGAAAAAGTTACCTTTATTCCAGATACGATTACGATGTTGCCGCAAATGAAAATTTGTGATGCCTTTGCGTTCATGGCCGATTTTTATAAAAACTGGGATCCTCAAAGAGCAGAAGAGTTGCTGCAATTTTTTAAACTAGACCCTACTGAACGGATTGCCAATTTATCAAAGGGGAATATGGCTAAAGTCAATATGATATTAGGTTTGGCACTGAATGTGGATTACTTACTGATGGATGAACCATTTTCTGGTATTGATATTTTCTCCCGTGAACAGATTGCCGAAGTGTTTACAAGCCACTTAATTGAAGATCGTGGTGTGATTATCACAACCCATGAAATTAGTGATATTGAACACTTGATTGATAGAGCAGTGCTTATTGATAACGGTGAAGTATTAAAGGAGTTTAGCGTAGAGGAAGTACGTGAAAAGGAAGGGAAATCAGTCGTTGATGTCATGAGAGAGGTGTATTGTGGATGAAAAACTTTTTCAAACTTCTTAATTTCGAAGTAAATCGAATTTTTAAATTGTACCTAACTTTAATAGGATTGATAATTGTCAGTCAGTTCATTGGGGCGATTGTCGTGTCGAAAGTATATATGAATGACGCAGATCAGGTGATGTATAAAAATCAACTATCAATGAGCCAATATATTAAGGAATACGGGGTTTCTCCTTTTCATCGTTTCATTGAATCTGGTTGGTTTATGATGCCAATCTTTTTTAGCATCGCCATGTTGATGATTTATGTTTTCTTTATTTGGTATCGAGATTGGTTTGGAAAAAATACGTTTATTTACAGATTATTAATGTTGCCAACTGAAAGAATTAGTATTTATCTCGCAAAATTGACGACTGTTATGTTGTTGGTACTTGGTTTGGTTACTTTGCAAATATTGTTAATCCCGATCGAAATACAAATTTTTAATAGTATTATACCAACAGATTTACAATCGCATTTTTCATTTTATGATATTTATAGTTTAAGAATGTGGGGCTGGCTGTATCCGAAAACCTTGACAGAATTTATCCTGATTTATGGAGTCGGGCTTATCTTTGTAACAGTTCTATTCACTGCCATTTTAATTGAACGAAGTTACGGTTTAAAAGGCATTTTTTTCGCAATCATTTATGGAATGCTTTCGTTCGGAGTCCTTTTTGTACCAATACTAGTGAATGAATTTGATAGTGGCTATTTTTACGCACTTGAAGTCTTTCTAATGGAACTGGTAATGAGCGTCATCGTATTAAGCAGTGCCATTTGGATCGCAAATCATTTGCTAAAATATAAAATCAGGGTCTAGGGGGGAATGACAATGAAAAAATATTGGAAAACGATATTGATTAGTTTAATCATCGTGACGACAATCGGTTCTTACTATATTCAACAGGCAATGGCAAAGGGTGTATCCTTTAAAATCGAAACAACTAGCGGAAATAAGGGAGAAATCGACAATCTTATTCTTCAAGCGAGTTATCAGAGTGGTGATATTATTCGAGGGTTGCATATATCAAAGAATGGTTCGACTAATCAGAGCAGGTCTTTCATTGGAGAGTTGATAGGACGAAATAACCCTTTGATGTTTCAAAAATATATTGAAGAACACCGTAGTTTTATGCGTGGAAAAGAATTAAATCCTGGTCAGTATTTTGAAGACGAAGACCGTTTGATTTACACCACTTTTCAAAGTAATGGTCGAAAAGAGGGCCGAGGAAATTTGTTCACTCTTCAAATCGACACACTTGATAAACATACAAATGACAGTTCTTCATTTGAAATCAATATGCCTGACCAAGTGAGATATGACTGGATTAATGAGAGAGATGTCTATGTAGAAAATGGAAAAATAAAGATTTTAGGAACTAGCTATCTCAATGGTGATGAAGAGCTGCATATATATACGATTGATGAAAACAAAAAGGAATTAGAGCAGGACTCAATACTTGCAAAATTAGCGTCAGAAGAGAGATTCCAGGCCAGCATCAATATATTTAATGACAATAATAAAGTACAAAATGAAAATTATCTCTTATATATGGTTGAAAATTACAAATACCTAGATGATGATAAGCCTGAAACGATTTCTAGTAAAATGTATCTTTATAACTATCTCAATAATGAAGTGAAGGAATGGACAATTCCAGCCGAATTAGAACCATATAAGGAGTCTATGATTCTTCATGGAACAGATATATTCATTCCTGTTCGCTCAGCCAATGGTTTAGAGCTGTACCGTTATAATATAGAAAAAAAACAGTGGGAAGAGCCTTTAAACTTAAAATATCCAAGCATTGAAAATGATGAAGAAAAACCTTTTTTACAGGTTACAGATGGTAAACTATATTTAGTCGATCGTGTTTTTGACGGTCATTTCCTCTTTATCGGTGATTTACGTACAGGTGAATCATTATATGAAGGTAAAATCATCATCGAAAACAAAGAAAATCTAGATGCAGATTACTCAATAATTATCGGGCAATTATATAACATTAATTAAAGAACATAAAATTTAGAATGAAGATGGTGTTTAACTTCTTTCAGCACTTGTTTAATGTTAACGTAAGTGAAACGGCAGTTACAGAAATCTCCCACCTCTATAGGTGGTGAGATAAATGCGAATTTAAGTTACTTTTCAGCGGGTGTCCAAACACCTACCTGTACCTGTCGCTACGCTTTCGGTACAAAAGACACCTGTACCTGTCGCTACACTTTCGGTACAAAAGACAACTGCTGAAATAGAGGAACTTGGTCTTAGAACGCCACGTCCTGTGGCATTACCGAAATGACCGACATCGTGTCGGCCCTCATGAAGTATGGGAATTGGCTAACTGACCTGGAACTTCTACTTGTAGGAAATTTTTAACTTTTTTCAGGAGTTGTGAAATCTTATTCATTAGGTAATTGAACTAACTAGCTAATGGCTTGTGAAACTTGTTCTTAAACTTTTGGAATGCTTTACTTGAAGAATATTGAGTTGCTTAGGCAGCTCTTTTTTTATTGGACTAACTGTGCAATTTAGTTTAATAAGAAGGATTGCTTCTTACTTTATAGAATACATGTAATATGTATTTTTTTAGGAGGTAAATAGATGATTTTTGAAATAACCAATCAAGTTCGTGTAACTGATTTTAACGAAGGGTATAAGTGGTATGAAGCATTACTAAGCAAAAAAGCTGATTTCATACCACACGACGGATTTGCCGAATGGGAAATAATCCCTGGTTGCTGGTTGCTGAAGGAATACCATCAGAGGAAAGTGGGCCTTTACGTTTAGGGGTAACTGATATAGTAGCTGAAAGAGATCGACTAGTTAAAGAGTTGGAAATTGACGAATTTGAGATATACTCCCGTGAAGAAGTTTCTGCAAAATGGGGAACTTTCACTGACCCTTGGGGGAATCGACTTGGACTATTTGAGTATTTGGATAAGAAAGAAGAAAATGACCGTATAAAAACAATTATGGGAGTTTAAATATTTTGCTTGTTGTACTAACGGAGGCAAAAGTTTAAGATCAAGCTACCGAAGTCAAAGGTAGCTTTTCTTATTGACTAACGGCGCGGATTAATTTAATAAAGACCGATATGATAAATAGATTTCCATCTATAAAAATCAAAGGGAGGGATTCATATGGAAAACTTTGAAGATCTATTGCCAAGATATAAATTTGATAATGATAGAGTAGAAATGATTAAAAAAATGGATAGAGTTAAAATATTGCCTTTACTTCCTAACCTCCTTGAATGGATTCAAGATATGAATTGGCCAGTGGCACCAAGCGTATTAGAATTACTTTTAACTTTTCCAGAAGATATTGTTCCACATGTGCAAAATGTTTTATCTTCAGATGATGATAACTGGAAGTGGTTTATTTTACATTTTTTAGTTACAGAATTACCAGTAGAGTCAAGAGTTCAGTTTAGAGAGTATTTAACTAGAGTGGCTGAAACACCTAAACATAATGAACTCGCAGAAGAACTTGATGAAATCGCAAAAGAGATTTTGGAAACAATCTAAAAAATACCCCTTATTAACTAAGGTAAGAGCAATTTTATAAAGGAAAGATAGATAGTGTAAAAAGGTTTTAAGATGATATGCTTCAATTCTCTTTTCTGATTCATATGATTCCCACGCTTTTGATATTTAATAAAATATATTCTTCCGAAAATATTGTTTATAGAGGAATTATTTCCAATTTACTAGAAAGAGTATACATAGAAAAATAAATACTTCACTAACGGAGCAGGATAGTTTAATAAGAAAGGGAGATAACAGTGGGATATTGGGAAAGGGAGTTACTTAATACGTCACGAGGCACCTTCGAAATATTTATCAAGGGAGAAGGGGAACCACTTTGTATAACCCATCATTACTCTGTATTTAATCAGACAGGAGATTATTTTGCAGAGACATTTACAAAAACAAACAAAGTATTTTTAGTAAATTTAAGAGAGACAGGACATTCAGAAAAAGCAATAGAGCCTTATCAACTGAGTATGTTGGAATCAATATTCGATTTAGAAGCTATACGTGAAAAATTAGGTTTTGTAAAATGGGGATTCGCAGGGCATTCAACTGGAGGTATGTTAGGAATAATTTACGGAATATATTTTTCAAATAGCGTAGATTTCAATGTAATTGTTGGAGCAGCTGCAAGAGAATATATGACATTTTCAAAAGATTGTATTTATAATCCTGAACACCCTAAATTCAACAGAATGCAAGAACTGATTGAAATCTTAAAACACCCAGATTTACTAACAGAAAAAAGAAATAAAGTAAAAACTGAAAGGACAAAGCTATCTTTATTTGAGCCTGATAAGTATGATGAACTTTTTTCTCAAAGTATTAGTAAGGAAATATCTGCAATTCGTTTGAACTTTTTCAGTCGAGAATTGCAAGTATATGATGTGTCGAAAAAATTAGGATTTATATTAACACCAACTTTAATAATAGGTGGTAAATATGATGTACAGTGTCCAGTAATATATTCTATTGAAATGAATGATGAAATACCGAACTCAAAATTAGTTATTTTTGAAAGAAGTAACCATTATCCATTCTTAGAAGAATCAGAGCGATTTATGGAGGAATATAAGTTATTTATAAAGGAACAAAATTTTCTAACGGGGCAGTTTTCTTGAAGAGGAACATATAGCAAAGAATAAATATGCGAAAAAGGAGTGAGTTTAAATGGACAATATTAATTATAGCAGTAAATAGAATAATTATAGAGAGGTATCACCATTGACAAAAATATTAATGGAAGATCGCATAGTGAATAACATACCGATTTTAAGTATTTATCAAAATGAATTAAAGAAATGCCCATTAATTTTTTTTCTTCATGGATACGGAGGAGACCGTGAGCAAGCATTAGATTTTGGATATATGCTTGCTAAAAAAGGGTTTTATTATGTTAGTATCGATTGCAAAGACCATGGTATGAGGAAAATGAACACCGAAACTAACAAATTTTCTAAAGTATTTCCACCAGATACTGGTCTTGATTCTTATGTTCATATGCATGAAGTAATAGAACAGTCCGCATTCGATATACAAAGTCTCATTGAATATTTTAAAAGTAGAGATGAGATTGATAAGAATAAAATAGGAATATCAGGTTTATCTATGGGAGGATATGCAACATTTTATATCGCAGCTAATAACCCTAATATAAAAGTTGCGATTCCAATAGCTGGAAAGCCATCTTTTTCAAAAGCATGAAAAGATAGTATCCTATCAACAGGTACTTATGAACAATGGAGAGAACCGATTCAGAATGCAGCGAAAGAAATAGCAAAAAGAACAGAGTATTTCCGAATGATAGATCCATATGAAAAGTTAAGTAGTTTTTCACCAAAACCATTACTAATAATCAATGGCGATCAAGATACTGATTCACTATTTACTTATTCATTAGAGCTCTATGAAAAGTTGTTACCATTGTACGCTGAACAGCCAGAAAATCTTCGACTCAGCATGCCTTTTGTAGATCACCAATTTAATTATTTTATGAAGCTTGAAGCTTGCAATTGGTTTGAAAAGCATCTTGGTATCCATTAATAGGATACTTTTTTGACAAATCTTATTGTGCTAACAGGGGCTTTCGTGCAATAAGGATTTCAAAAATAATCAAGCTTTAAGAAGTTAATCTACAAAATCCAAATAAGAGCATGTTTTGATCAATCTTTTTTCAAAACATGCTCTTTAGATTTGTTCTTATATTGAGATAAATCGTATTAATTTAACCAAACTTATTTTAAAGCTAGAACTAGGTTGATTTTCCGTTCGACTGACGCTTTTCTGGGAGCGGTCGATCGACGCTGATCCATAAGGAGTAGCTCAGTCTATACTCCAATTTAAGGACTGACCAATTTGTTTTTCATCTCTGTAAAAAAACAACAGATTATCCGACGTTATATATTATATTTTAAGACAAATTCTCGCACCCCAATTTATTATCATAACAAAATATACCCGTTAAGAAAATCAAGAGAGAGGGAATGCATGTTCTTATTTTATCATAGATTCTTTCAAAATGAAATTTTCACAGCATAAATAGCTTGCACTATATAAGGTCATTTCAATGAAAACTTTTTTTACTATCTTGAATTTATCGAGAAACACAAAGTAATATAGTTTAATAGGGTTTTAGGTCTATTTAGTAATATGAAAAGATCAGGTTCATAAACAGGAGCCTGATCTTTTATTGTGTTATTCCCAAGTTTGATCTAGCTTATTACTGTAGAACTTAATGGCTTTGCTATAATCTTTTATTCCTTCATGATGAGTAGTGTGAATTACTGTATTTAATAAAGTTTCCATAGCCTTTGAATGTTCACTAAGATTATAGAGAGTCATCGCATAAAAAACCTTTACATGTTCGGCTTCTGGAAACTCACTTAGAGCTTGTTCAAAAATACGTTTCGACTGTTCATATTGCCCTAATGTACGATAGGTGCTACCTAATCCTAAATAAGCTCTACTAAAAATTCTGGCTTAAGCCCTAATTGAATCGCTTTTTCATAGTGGGGGACAGCCTTTTGTTCTTTTCCTAATGAATCATATGTCCAGGCACATTGAAATTGGTAGTATCCATTTTCAGGCTCTTCATTAACTAGAGCTACCATTAATTGATTCGCTTCTTCCAATCGACCATTCTCTCTTAATGTAATGATGTGTTGTAATCGTTTATCCATTGTCTTGTATCCTCTATCTTTCTATTTTTTCTAATATTTAATAATTTTAAACTTTTGAATTAATATTGTATACTTGATTTAAATTTTAAAAATTTTACTTTTCTATATTATCAGGCATATTGAATAGAAAAATATTGAGTTATGATTATGTACGAAATCGACAACAACGAAGCGGCTCAGCGCTCGTTTTTCAATTAATAAAATAATAATGGGGTGAATTAGAATGCTTGAGCGTTCTATGGAGAAAACACGGGAATGTAAAAAAGAAAGGGAGTGATTGAAAGAAGAGCATAATATGAAGCTCTTCTATATAAAAAGAAAAGAGGACGATTATTATGAATAATTATCAAAGCATCTTAAGTGAAGGATTTAATTTAAAATATTGTGTGAAGGGACAAGGTAAGCCGATATTGGTAGTGGGTAGCAGTGTATATTATCCACGCTTGTTCTCGGAAAATTTATATAAACATTTTCAATTTATCTTCTTAGATCATAGAGGTTTTGTAAAGCCTCCTCATTCTTTAATGAAAGAAGATTATACTTTGGATAAAATTGTTGAGGATATCGAAACAGCAAGACAATGGCTAAAGCTTGAGGATTTCATTATTTTAGGACATTCTGGGCACGCATTTATGGCTTTGGCATATGCCGAAAAATATCCTCAATATGTTCAGAAGGTTATTTTATTAAATTCAGCGCCGACAAACAGTCAAGAGAGACAGCAGCAAAGTTTTTCATTTTTTAATGAAACTGCCAGCGCCCAGCGTAAAAAGCAATTTGAGCATGATATTGCCTTCTTAGAGAATGATATTCACAATGATCCTGAAAGACGATTTGTGCATATGTGTATCCGCATGGGAGCGCATAGCTTTTATGATTATACGTTCGATGCTGCTTATATGTGGGATGGCGTCTATACAAATATGGAAGTGATCGATTACCTTTGGGGTGTAGCTTTTGCTGAACGAAATTTAATCCAATCTTTAGCTCACATTGATAAGCCTATATTTGTAGGGTTAGGAAGGTATGATTATTTAGTAGCTCCTGTTTCGCTCTGGGGTGTAATGGATGATTCATATGAAAATGTGAAGAAGGTCATTTTTGAAAAAAGTGGCCATAACCCAATGTTTGAAGAACCGGATATTTTTGATAGGGAATTAATCAACTGGATTAATGAATAGCATGATGACCATTATTCATATGGCATTGTAATAAAGATTGATCATGTAAAATAAGGTTCCATTAATTGATAACACTAAAATGAAAAATCGCTAGAGAATTAATAAAATTCCCGAGCGATTTTTCATTTAATTGTTTATGGCAGTTTTCTCGAAGATTGTTGATGTTAAAACAAAACGGCAGATTTAATCTACAAAACTTGTTGAATAAATTCTATCTTTATATATTTTGTGAATCAAAATTTAACTAAAGCACAATATCTTAATTATTAATTTTCGTTGAACACTCAATACAGATAAACTTTCCTTCGAGATTTAAATAAGCTTTGATCTCAGTAAATCCTTGGATGTATTATAGATAAGTGGACATACCTCGGTTAAATCAATAGAATTGAACATAAGAGAGGACGTGTCCGACCATGAGTCAAAAAAAGTACAATAAAGAATTCAAACAAACAGTAGTCGAACTTTATCGTTCGGGTACACCGGTCAATCAACTAGCTAGCGAATATGGTGTGTCAGAAGTCACAATTTATAAATGGATTAAACTCCATTCTCCAATTGAAGGAACTGGGGAGTTAACTGCAGCTGAAGTAGCTGCTATTCAGAAGGAAAACCTTCGCTTAAAACAAGAGGTAGATATCCTAAAAAAGGCTATGACCATATTCGCGCAAAAATAGAAGACCAAGAACTGATCGACCACATTACAAAAGAAAGCGAGCATCAACCCGTTCAATTGATGTGTCGCATTTTAAAAATGCCTAAAAGTACGTATTATCAATCATTTCACAAAAAGCCGAACAGCTATCATGTCGCCAATGAAAAGCTACTCGCTCGTATTCGCGTTATTCATAAGGAAAGTGACGGCCGTTATGGTGCACCGAAAATATTTCAAATCCTTAAACAAGAGGGCTATACAGGCAGTATTGATCGCGTTCAACGAATTATGAGAAAAGCAGGCATTCGTTCAAACATTACAAAAAAGTACCGTCCGACGCCAACGCAGAAACCAGTTGAAGAGCGTGAAAACGTGTTGGGACAAGACTTTACAACCGAAAACATCAATGAAAAATGGGTGGCAGATATTACGTATATCCACACAGTAAATGATGGTTGGTGTTATTTGGCGTCGGTATTAGATTGTCATACAAAGAAAATTGTTGGATATAAATTTGGTCGTAAAATGACGGTTGACCTAGTCTTAGAAGCACTTGATAACGCAGTAGCCGCGCAAAATCCAGCGCCAGGACTCATTATACACACGGATTTAGGTTCTCAATATACAAGTGAAGCTTTTGGCGAGCGCTTACAGAAATACGAAATGATCCCATCATTCAGTCGAAAAGGTTGCCCATATGACAATGCGTGCATCGAATCATTTCACGCAACACTCAAAAAAGAAGAAGTATACCGAACGCGCTACAGCCACTTTGAAACCGCACGTGTAGCTTTATTTAAGTACATCGAAGGCTGGTACAATCGCAAGCGAATCCATGGTAGCATTGGTTATTTCACACCCGATGCATATGAGATAATGTGCCGAGTAGCAGCGTAAAAAGGGGACAAAGAAATCTACCCCTCCACATTTTCGGGCGCAACCTCCATGCATTTTCCGCTCTACATCCCGAGTAGGCGGTCAAAGGCTCTTTTCACTTTGACGGTCTACTCGGGATGTGGAACACTCCAAAAATGGACGTTGCGCAACACAAAAAATTAACTTGAGTGTGTCTACAATCTTGACGTAGATCCACCTTTTCGTTTCGGATATCGAATTTGGACAAATATTTCTTCATCATGCTTGATTTTATTACTACACTTCATACATTTTGGAATTATTAGTACCATCATATTACCTCCTATATTTGAATACTGCTAAACTCCTCTACTCAATACGGTTGAAAAAAATAAAAGTTCATTCCTGATTATTAAAGAAACCTGCCCCTTTAGTTGAATAGCAACAATCTTTTCGAAAACATCCTTATTTAACCTCGAAGGGAGAACTTAAGTGTCACCTTATCTATTACAGTAGCTATTATAATACCCACTGTATATCGAACCAAATCCTCTACAAGAAAACCTTTCCCAAGTATCAAAGCCCCGAGTGTTGTCCCACGAATCTGATTAATCCAGTCTTCCTGATACAATTGGCTAAATTCAATGCCAAAGCTAAACAAAAAACTGAGCCAAATGGCTGTGAGGGTGCTCTTACGCACTAGCAACAATCGAAATCCGAAATAGACCATCATAGCCCATAGCATGTCCCCAGCGTTCTGCGCCACAAATGACGGAAGTAGAAGACTCCATTTTCTAGAAGATAGACCTAATATGATAGTGATAACAACAGCTATCAAATAGCCAATTCGCATGCTACGGTAGTGCAAGTTGATAGATTTATGCTCATTAGTCATTAGAATCACTCTTTCGGCATGTTGATATTAATACATTATGATTCATTATCTCATAAATAGTGTCAGCTACAAATGCTAATTTAAATATGTACATTCCTGCTTGAATAAAGATGTACAAAAATGCTCTTCCATTTCATACTAATACTGAGGTGTTAGTATGCATATTCAATTAGAGATTGAGACAGATTTTAAAATTAATAGTCT